>WFSK01000022.1 GCA_015486095.1 Thermotogae bacterium | reverse complement strand
CCATAGAACTCGTAAGGGAATTCGATATTAAGCCTTATGATGTGAAAGAAGTGATGGTAAGGACTACCACGAGAGGTGTAGATATACTATCCGATCCGAGCAAATACGATCCCAAAACCAAAGAGACGGCCGATCACTCTCTTCCTTATTGTATAGCGGTTGCTGTTGCCAGGGGTAACGTCCTTCCCACGGATTTTGAGCCACAAGCCTTGAGAGACCCCATTGTTCGAGAGTTGATGAACAAGGTCAAGGTGCTCGCCGATCCGGAGATCGATTCTTTATTCCCGAAGATCAAGCGTGCCGTAGTTTCTATAGAGACATTCGATGGTAAGCGTTATGAGAAGAAGGAGGATTATGCCAAAGGCCAGCCAGAATTGCCGTTATCGGATGAGGAGCTGATATCCAAATTCAAGGCCAACGCCTTCCGAAAGAAATCATCGGAAGAGCAGGATGAGATCACAAAGACCACTTTCGAGATCGAAAGGCTCGAGGACATTCGGGAATATATGAGATTGTTGTAGCCTAGTTTTTGAAGGGAAATTACTCCGCTACCCACTCCGTTATCTTCCTCTTCTTCGAGTCTATGCTCAGCCCCATCAATATCGCATGCTCGTACTTTTCACTGTAACCCCTCTCCTTTATCTGCTCCAATGCCTCTTTCGCAGGTCTATCCAGCTTTATTTCCACCACCAATACCTTATCCTTATGCCTTATCACCAAGTCGCTCCTTCCCCTGGATGTCAACTCTTCCGCCGTCACCTCTTCGAATGCGGATTTGAAGATGATGTAGAGTAGGATGTGCCAATACTGTTCCCTGTCGAACTTCTTCAGTAGATGATATGCCATACTTCCGATCACTCGATTTACCTCATCTATCATTCCTTGCCAATCGTCTTCCGTAAAGCATTCTCTCAGAGAATCTCTGAACGTTACGAATCCTTCTGTGTATTCGTTTACCAGGAACTTAGAAAAAGATGTCTTCACCTCGTAATTGGGAAAATCGAATGTAACGGTGTCTTCATCTATACCCGTTATAGTCAGATACCCTCCCTGCCATAAGAACACGGGTAATAACGAATTCTCGATCTCATTTGCGGAGAGGAGTACTTTGTCGACCCTGAACTCGCTCAATTCTTCTAATCCTTCCTTCTCGATATAATTTATCAGAAAGCTCGGGCTTCCCGATTCGTACCAGTAGTTCCTGAATGAGAAATTATCGAAGAAGTTCAGTATACTGAATGGATTGTATACCCTCGTCCTTCCATTCCAGGAATAGCCGTTGTACCATCCTCTTATCTTCTCCCAAAATTCTTCTTCACTTAACTTCAATCTCTCTTCCGCTTCTTCTATGTACGGTTTAAAATATTTGGCTATCTCTTCCTCCGTGTATCCGAGGAATTCGTTGAATTCATCCTTTAACGTTAACTCCTTCAGATCGTTCAACTTGGAGAATACACTGACCTTACTGAACTTGCTTATACCAGTCAGGAAGGTGAACCTTATCTTGATTGTTCTTCAATTGAACATAAAATTGAGCCATTATCTCTCTTATCCTTGGCAACTCAGATTTCGTTATGTTGTGCAGCATAGGGGCATCGTATTCGTCTACCAATACGACTACTTCTCCTCGCTTCGATAATTCTTCGATGAGGTCGTTGAATATATCGGAATAGTAGTCGGAAGATACCGTAACGTTATGCTGTTTGGATAAACGGTTTAAATAATGCGTTAATGACCTTTCGATGTGTCCTAAATCTGGACTCACCTTCGTCATATCCAGCTTCAACACAGGATATGGCTTGAAATCCCACTTGTCGTATATGTACATCCCTTTGAATAACCTCTTCTCTCCTTTGAAGAGATAATACAGAGTGGAGACAGTCAACGTCTTTCCAAATCTCCTCGGACGGGAGAGAAAATATAAACCTTTTGGTGGTTTTACCAGCTCGTAGATCCATTTGGTCTTATCCACGTAGATGTAATTTCCTTCGATGAGGTCTCTGAAATCGGACAAACCGAGAGATAACAGTTTCTTATCCATATTCAGCTCCTTTGTTCATGGCGAATCATCTCTATGAGCCTCTGTGACGACCAGAAATGGTATGAATTCCAATGGGCATGTTCCTCAGCTACCTATCACGATCTTCAGATCGAATTGCTTCGTCTCTCCCTTCTTTATCTCGAAGTTCCAGATGGGCGTCAGACTGGAACCCTGGTATACCTTCTCGAACCCTCCTTCTGAAAAGGATATCGTGTAGATGGGGAAAAACCAGAACAACGTCTTCTCATCCAGATCTAGTCTCATCTTTATGTTTTCCGGCTTGCTGAAAAGGATCACAGAATTGGCATCGAATTCTAGGGTTTCCGATAAAGCATGGAGCTCATCTGCGAATTGGATACCCCTATCGTTGGAATCGGCAGATAGGAAGAAGAAGTTATATTCATTGCCGAATTTCAAGGAATACTGCTTGTTCGATGTGTTCGTGATGTCGTAATGGATGAATATCGTGTTTTTATTTATCTCTATCGTCTTCGAAACACTCAAGGGTAGGAATTCAGCTCCCACCCACACGTGACCATCTCTCGTCATCTTCACGGCGTTGTTCATCAAAAATGCTATTTCATAAGGTTGATTCACGAAGTCTCCCTGTTCGGGATAAGATGCCTTTTGAAAATTCTCGAGTGTTGCCCAATCACCGAGGAAATGGTCTATTACGGCATACCTTTCGTACCAATCGTAGGCCAGCATCTTGTCCAGATCCTTCTCCTTCGCGAGGACGAGGTTATGTATACTCTTAGCCTTATCCTCTTCGGATAGATCTCCAACGTATGTGGCCGACTTCAGTTCATCGTGATAAGGTTCGTATCTCCTCATCAACGTGTTCAGAAGGTTGTAAGAAGAGGCTCTGTGATCCAGTTCGAAGAGTCTTCCCCCAAAGCCCGGTTCGAAATAGAGATTGAGATATTCGGAGGATAACAAGACCTCCTCTTTTCCATCCGCATTGAAATCAACCCTTTCGGCTCGGGTCCAACCCTTTTCTTTCTTCTCATCCAGATGCTTTTCGGCGTTTATCAGGTGTGTGTAAACCGCATATCTTAGATGGGGAAGATAGAGACCACCGAAGACCCCATGCCAGTATGCATCGTTTGCTTCACCCTGCCAACATTCATCGATGGCTTCCTTCGAAGGATTTTCTACCAGCCTTTTACTGACATATAAGGCCTTTTTGTGCATGTTGTTTGCCTCAGTATACTTGGATAGAAAATTCCTCCATATTCCGCCTTTCAGAAAGTTCGCATACCGTTTGCCTTCTGAAGATCCCAGTATCTCCTCGAATTCTTTTCGTGCCCGTGTTGGAAGTGCCCATTCCGTCATCTCCATATACGAATCGATGGGAAGGTAAACTCTACCTCGAGGAGGGTAGAGAGAGATGTACTCCGAGGGCGTCATCATCGATATCCAATCGGAGTTTTCTTCCAGGAGGGAGAAGAACTCTTCCAACCAACCTTCTTCGTATACATGCTTGTGGGTGCCAGGCCAGACTCCGAATTTTTCGCCGTCATCGAACATCATAATACACTTGCCAGGCACATCCGAAGCCAACTTTTGGAAGTAATCGAACGTAACCTTCGTCGGTTCATACGGTATGGTATAACGTAGATACTTGCTTATGGGGAAGACTTTCAAGGGATATCCCAATTCTTCGGTAACGTAGTAACCCGTTAGGTCCTCATCGTACAACCCTGCGTTCTTGAAATGAATATCATCCACTACCACGTATTCCACTCCAGCCTGAACCAAAGGTTTTGCTATCTGTGGTTCCCAGACCCGTTCTGCAAGCCATAAACCTCTCGGTGTGTAATCCACCGTTTCTTTCACGAACTTCGTGAGTTTTTCGATCTGTCCTATCTTGTCCGTATCGGGTATAACCGGTATTATGGGCTCATAAAACCCTCCCGTTAGAAATTCCAGCTGTCCTCTTTTCACGAGTCTCTTAAGCATCTCGATGTAGTCCGGATGATGTTCGGCTATGTATCTGAACAAATAGCCGGAAAAATGTATGGCCATCTTGATCTTTGGATGCCTGTCCAGGACCTCAATGAAGGGTAGATATGCCTTTTCATATGCCATATCTAAGACGAAGTCGAAATTACCTACGGGTTGATGATTGTGAATGCCGAATAAAAATATCAGTTTTTTCATATCTTTCCACCTTCCTTTTATCTAATTGCTAATTCGAGTATATCACAGGTATTTATCTATTTTATCCAATCACTCGCAGCCTTGCTACCCACTTCTAGTCCCTTCAATACATCGGAATGTAGGAGTAAGCCTGCTATAAACCCTCCCACGAATGCGTCTCCTGCCCCAAGTAAATAACCTTCCTTCAGCGTTGATGAATCCACTTCCCTTACGATATCTTTGGAGTGATATATCGCTCCTCTTTCACCTCTCGTTACAACGAGGGCAGCATGACCCAGATTCAACGTGCCGAATTCTTTTCCATCGAACAGTTCTTCGTATTCCCTTTCGTTCATGAAGATCAAGTCGAAACTGTCCAGTAAACTCATTATCTCTTTCCTATTCTCTTTTATGCTCAAAAGTGAGATAGATAAGACGGTGGATCTTTCGAGTTTTCTGGCGTGATGCAAGATTCGAATGGCCGTTTCTCTCTGTTTTCCCTCGATAAAGGCATAAGAGGAAAAATATATCAGGTTGCTCTTTTCCATTATGTGATATACCGTTTCTGGATCGGATAATTCCTTGTTCGCTCCTCTCAAAGTGAACATGGTTCTATCCCGTTGGGTATTTATGGAAAAGACCATCCCCGTCCTGCCCGCTTTTTTCTGTATAAAAGCGGTTGGTATATTCAATTCCTCGCACTCCCTTAACAAGAATTCACCGAATACATCGTTTCCAATAGAGGCAACGATGAAAGGTGTTATCTTGTAACGTCCCAGAACTTTTGCAACGTTGAAGGCCGCTCCTCCTGCCCTTATCTCCAAACTCTCGATTTCTTTCTCCTCTCCTTCTTCCGGAAAGCGAGGGAGTCTTTGCAGCACATCTACGTTGATATCCCCTACGAGCAATACTATTGGATTCATCTCGAGAGTGCAAGGGCTATCTTCGATGCCACCTCGGCGTTGTTTTTAACCAGATGTATGTTCGCCTCAAGACTCTTGCCACCACTCAACTCTACGATTTTTGAGAGAAGAAATGGGGTAACTCCCTTCCCTCGAATGCCCCTTTTATTACACTCCATCAAAGCATCCGAGATCCATCTATCCACCACTTCTCTCTCTATTTCATGTTCTTCTGGTATCGGGTTGGCTACCAATATCGCCGAATTAATAGATAACCTCTCCTTTTCTCTGTATATCTCCGCGATCACATCTTCCGAGTCTACCTCTGGTATATCGATCCCGGAATGCCTCGTGTAGAAGGCAGGAAATTCATCGGTTTTGAAACCAACGATCAATACTCCTTTAGTTTCAAGATATTCAACGGTCTTCGGGAGATCGAGAATGGATTTTGCACCGGAAGATACCACTACGATATTCGTTCGTGAGAGCTCCTCTAAATCTCTTGAGACATCCATGCTATCCTCGACATTCCTATGTACTCCTCCTATCCCACCGGTTGCGAAGACCTTTATACCCACTTCGTGCGCTATGAATGCGGTTGCCGAAACCGTAGTCGCTCCCGTTCGCTTCTGAGCTGTACATAAGGGTATTTCTCTCGTGGAGAGTTTCAAGACATCCTTTTCCTTGCCTATGAATTCTATCTCTCTCTCGTTCATACCAACGATCGTCTCACCCTTTATAACTCCAATGGTAGCCGGGACACAACCCCTACTTCGGACTATCTCTTCTACCTCCAATGCCACTTGAACGTTCTTTGGATAAGGCATTCCATGGGCTATTATCGTTGATTCCAAGGCCACAACAGGTTTTTTCGAGTTCAACGCATCTTTAACATCTTCTCTTATCCTCAACATCTATACCCCCTCTTCTATGCAGATCTTCGGTGGAAGGACCTTAACGCCAAAAGAGGCATTCTTCACCGCCTTCATCAACACCCTTTTGGAATTAGTTCTAAGCCTACCATGAACGAATTGCATCTCCTTCACCATCAGCCTTCTTTTCTCCATTTCCAGGATCGTGTTATCTATGTATTCGGTCGAAAATGCACCGTACATTGTCCCCCTATTCTTCAGGACAAAGGCAGAGGCATCGAGAAAGGCGAGAAAGGTTTCTTTGTCCGTATGTCTTGCCAATCGTCGAATCTCATCTGGACTTATCTTACCCGCCTGCCAGAATGGTGGATTCATCACCACCACATCGAAAGATTCCGCTTTTATATGTTCTTTTACCTGCCTGACGTCTGCGTTGATCACCTCGACTCTATCTGAGATCCCTGTCTTCATTGCATTTTTTATCGCCATATCGCATAATTCGGAAGACACCTCCAATCCTGTAAAATGTACATCTGGGTATCTTTCTGCCATCAACAATATTATCGCCCCGCTACCACAGCCCAGGTCCAACACTCGTTTACACCTTCGGGGCAATCTCATAAAGTCGACCAACAGAAACGGAATATCTGTTACGATCCCTTCCTTCGATCCTTCCAATCTCATCACCGTTTTCTTCGGTAAATCGTCAAAGAGATTATACTTCAAAAAGGTGTATAATGAAAATAGAACCGGCTGTATAATAAAAAGTTGATGGAGTGATTGAGGTAAATCGCTATCGTTGTTGAGAGGCTGCTATATGAGTTTCACAACAGTCTCTCAACAACGATATATTCTCACTGAAAAGAGATAGCAGAGTCGAGCAACATGTTCACTTACACAACGATGCACATCGAGATATCCCTCCTACCGAATCGTTGAAGGAGAGAAAAGTCTTGTTTAGATCTTCATCAACACGGTTTGACATAGAACCTCATATGGGAGGTGAAAAGATGAAGGATATTGATAAAGTATGCAAACGAATAGAAGATTTTATCGCAAAAAGTGTCAAAGAATTCAAGCGCGATGGAGTGATCGTGGGTATTTCGGGAGGCGTGGACTCCTCCGTGGTGGCCACCTTAGCGGTTAGAGCGATTGGAAAGGAAAGGGTCTTCGGATTGATAATGCCAGAGAGGGATACTGCGAAACGAAATTTAGAAGATGCCAAAATGCTTGTTAAGCATCTGGATATATCGTATAAGATGATCGACCTCTCGAAGATATTACGCCCTGTAGGGATATATCGTAAAATAGAAGCGCAGGTGATGAGGTCTGAAATGCTCATATCGAAAGCCAAAAGGTATTTCTCAAGCGATGTTCCAGGAGAGGTATTCAAAGATACATTGGTAGGAATGGATAACAAGTGGATAGCAAGAGGCACCGCTTTTTACAGGATAAAGCACCGTATGAGAATGGTATTGCTGTATTATTATGGGGAAAGGATGAACTATCTGATAACGGGTACGGCAAATAAAACGGAATTTTTAACGGGATTCTTCGTCAAATACGGGGATGGTGCCGCCGATGTAATGCCCATTCTTCCTCTGTACAAGACCGATGTATATGAGATAGCCCGGTATCTCAAGGTTCCTGAACGCATATTGGAAAAACCCGCCATGCCCGATTTGATAAGGACGGTAACAGATGAGGAGGTATTCGGGCTAAAGTTTCCTGTTCTCGATGAGATCTTACGTTCCTTAGATAATGGTAAATCGGTCGAAGAAACCATTGAATCATTCCCGGATGTGGATGCGGCTGTGATAAGAAGAATATACGACATGCATCACGAATCCCAACATATGCGTTCTTTACCACCCTATCCGACGAATTGTTTTGTTGAGTCTTAGCCATGGACTTGCACGAACCTGCTCGATGCTAAATTTATAAATTTGAATTAGCCCCTTCAGCCGTTTTTTCATCTAACATTCTTCTTAGGGGTTTACACCTTGAATTTATCGAGACTCTTCTTCAGCTCTTCTAATGCCCTCGTCAATTCTTCCGATTCTTTAACAAATCCTCTGGTTGCTTCTGCTTGTTCTCCCGCCACTTTTTCTAAAGTATCCATCTTTGCCGTTATGTCGTTTGCAGACTTTGCTATGCTGTCTATTCCACTCGCTATCTCTTCTGTCGATGCACTCTGCTCTTCCGCCATCGATGCTATGTTCTGTATCATCCCACTCGTCTTCGATACCGCTTCCAATATTTCTTCCAAGCCCTTCGTGACCTCATCCATCGCTTCTGTTCCTTCTTCTACCGCCTTTGTAGTATCGTTCATCACTTTCACTGCATCGTTCGTATCTTCTTGTATTCCTTCTATCAACTCTCCAATGTTCATCGTTGCCTTCTTCGTCTCTTCTGCGAGATTCCTTATCTCTTCTGCCACCACTGCAAAGCCTTTCCCCGCTTCTCCTGCCCTCGCCGCCTCTATCGCTGCATTCAATGCGAGTAAGTTCGTCTGCTCCGCTATGGAGTTTATCGTATCCACTATCGCTCCTATCTCTTGAGAGGAGGACTGAAGTTTGTTCACCGCTTCGACTGTCTTATCCGTCATGCTCTTTATGTTCTCTATCTTTTCTGCAGCCTCTCGCGTGTTTTTCTTCCCCATTTGTTGTAATTCATTCATCTTTGACATCTGCTCATCCGCCTGCTGTGCGTTCTTCGCCGTCTCCTGAGATGCACTCGCTATCTCCTCTATTCCTGCATTGATTTCCTCTATTGCAGATACGGTAGAATCAACAGAACCTTTAGCTGTATTTAGTGTATCTTTAGCATTTTGCATCTTCACACTTGCCTGCTTAGCGAATTGACCGATGTCATCACCGATCTTCGTAACGTTATCCATAAAGCGCTTCGTATTTTTAACATTATCTCTAACAGAATCAACGATATCGTTTAACGCCTTTGCTATTCTACCTATTTCGTCTCTTCGTTTAACTTCTATACGTTCGGTAAGATCGCCAGAGGATATTCTTTGAGTTGATTTAACGAGTTTATCGATAGGCTTTCTTATGGTGATCCGCAAGATATAATAAATGACAGCTATTGCTACTGCAAGAGCGATCAAGCCGATAAGAAGTATGATTGTGGAAATTTGCATAAGATGGGAGTTCATCGCACTTTTACTCATCCCAATTCTTACTATACCTAATATCGTTCCATTCTGCAGAACTGGCATCACCATTTCTATTATATCTTTTTTTTCAGGATTAGGCCTTACTGTAAATTTGCTTATTTTTAAGGCACTCTTATCAAAAGCCGAAGTTAAGGTCTTTCCTACCATTCCACTGCGGGTATCAGAAATAACATTTCCACTTGTATCCATAACCATCGCATATTTCATATCTCTGTCTATTTTTGCAAGCGAAGCAATCATCATCTGAAGATGAGAAATATTATATGCAACTAAATCTGTTTGAGCGATGTTCTCAATGTATTTGGAAAAGATCTCACCCTTCTTCGTCAGTTGATTTGCGAGAAAATCATGTTGGTATGTGTAAGATACAAAGACGATAAGCGGTATCGTTATGGCAATTGTCATTATCACAGGCAAAACTATTTTCCAAAAAACATGTGCTCTTAACATAACTATCTTCTCCTTCTCTTTTGAAAGTGATTCTCCTCACAGTTGTACAACTGTGAGGAGAAAAATGATTGATTTCCTATCACTTTTCTAATGGCATATTTGGATCTGCACTCCACTCCACCATTGAACCATCATAGAGATGAACATTTGGATATTTCGAAATATACTTTGTAATCATATAAGTAGTCCCACTCCTTACACAGGTGCGGCAGTAGAATATGATGTTCTTATTGGGAGTGATCCCCTTTGCCACAAGCATTTCTTTGATCTTCTTAGCAGGCAGATATGTGCCATCTGGGGCATAGACATTATCCCAAGGGAAGAATATTGCACCTGGGATGTGCCCTCCACCCCTTTTGACATTCGTTCCAGGGATCTTCCCCTCATATTCTGCAAGACTGCGACCATCGACGAGGATCGTATTGGAGTCATTTAGGTGATCGTAGACATATTCCTTGTCCACTATCACACCTGGTTGTATATGTGCAACGAAATGAGCAGGCGTGATATTAGGGACTACCTTCGTAATCGGTCTCTTCTCTCTCGCCCATTTTGGGAAATCGCCATCGAGTTTTAGAATTTTCTTATGTCCCAAGTAATCCAAAATGAGGAACGCTCGACATGGAGCCCTATCCTTAAATCCACCATACACCACAACCAGGGTATTATCGTCTATACCCAGTTTACTGAAAAAGGCTTCCAATTCTTTGACTGGTTTTATCATATCTTCTATCCCATTCTTGTAATACGCAAGGTCCGTTCGAACAAATATATGAACAGCATTGGGAATATGAGAAAACTTATAGGCACTCAAAGGTCTACAATCTAAGATGCGAACGTCAGGATTGTTGTATATTTGAGCTAACTCTTCTGTGGATATAACACCCTTTTCAACAGCCGTCTTTGTTTGTGTGGCAAAAGCCAAGCCACTTACTAAAGTTATTAAAACAAAACTCATCAAAAGCGATACAACATACTTTCTCACACCAACCCCTCCCTTTGATATCGAATTCAGATCCTTTAAAAGGCTTAAAGATCATACAACATCTAAGCTTTTTAGTTTTCACCTCCTCTCTGAATCTCTAACGGAGCAATTTCAAGGTTTAAATCTCAGCATTTGATTACTTTTAGTATAATAT
>WFSK01000021.1 GCA_015486095.1 Thermotogae bacterium | reverse complement strand
TCGGATCTCCTCTCTGTTGACATGATGCTCTTGTCGTGGAGGAGTAGTCGGTTGCTCTTGTCTCACACCACTCATACTTCGTATAAATGAGGCTAACATATCCTGCTGGGTAGTTACATTCTTACGTGGAGAAAATGCATCTATTATATCCTCTTCCACCATGGTCTCAGCCTTCGCTCTCACCTCTTCCATCTTCTTCACCTTTACCATATTAACGGCAACGCTTACCAGATCCCTTATCATAGCCTCTACATTCTTACCTACATAACCAACCTCAGTAAATCTCGTTGCCTCAACTTTAACAAAAGGAGACCCTGATAATTGAGCAAGTCTTCTCGCTATCTCCGTCTTTCCTACCCCTGTCGGACCTATCATTAGGATATTCCTGGGAGCGACTTCTTTTCTCATATCCTCATCCAGCATCTGACGCCTGATCCTGTTTCTCATGGCTATTGCTACTGCCTTCTTCGCATCATCTTGCCCAATAATGTATTTATCCAATTGTTGAACTATCTCTCTTGGAGTCATTGAATCGAAATCTTTTTTGCTTTCTAATTCTTCCTTTACCAATTCACTCATCTTTCATTTCACCTCCTCTACAGTTATATTCCCATTCGTATATATACATATACTGCTGGCTATCCTCATTGCCTCTAATGCTATTTCTCTTGCCGATAGATTCGTATTTTTTACAAGGGCTCTCGCTGCTGCAAGAGCATACATACCACCAGAACCTATCGCGGCGATGTCCTCATCTGGTCTTATAACTTCCCCACTGCCAGACACGACGAGTATGTTATCTTTATTCGCCGCTATGAGTAGTGCTTCAAGACGTCTTAACACCTTATCTGTCCTCCAATCCTTAGCCAATTCAACAGCACTTCTTTCGAGGACACCACCATATTTTTGCAATTTTTGTTCGAATCTCTCGAACAACGTGAATGCATCGGCAACTGAACCTGCAAAGCCTGCTAACACTTTTCCATCATATATCTTTCTTACCTTCTTTGCCGTTGCCTTCATCACGGTTTCACCAAAAGTAACCTGTCCATCACCCGCCATAACCACTTCATTATTCCTCTTAACGGCTATCACGGTAGTACCCTTGAATTCCATACCTTCACCTCTCCAACACGCTATTGACTATCTCTTTTATCACATCATCGAAACTCATTCCCATTGCCTTTGCGGCAATGGGAATATCGCTCAAATCCGTTAATCCGGGTATGGTGTTGATCTCAAGAACATAAAATCCACCATTCCGATCAATTATACCATCAACACGTCCAAATCCTTTACACCCCATGGTCTCAAATGCCTTTAACGCGATATCCTTGATCTTATCAGATACACCTTTGTTTAGGGATGCAGGACATTCGAATTCTGTCATACCAGGTGTGTACTTCGCGATATAATCGTAGAATTCTCTCCTGGGCATTATACGTAATACCGGTAGAGCAGTTAGCGTACCATTTATTTCCATTATTCCTACCGTGACTTCCATTCCCCTTATGTATTCCTCCACAAAATAACCCTTTTCAAGCTCTGCTTTCATAGGCTTATGAACGATCTTGACCCCGATACTTGAACCTCCTCTGAGGGGTTTTATGACGAATGGAGGATCCATTAATGCATCTCTTGAATCAAGGGTTTTCGGCGTTAAGATCCCACTGCTGCCCAGCATCTTTTTCGTTATCAACTTATCCATACACATGGCACTTGCAGTTACACCAGATCCTGTATACGGAATACCCATGAAATCCAGAATAGCTTGTACAGTTCCATCTTCGCCGAATTCTCCATGGAGGGCTATAAAAACGAGATCGGGTTCATACTCTCTTAATGCTCTTGTAAAATCCATATTTACGGGATCTATGAGTATGCAATCGTATCCCAATCTCTTCAGAGAATTCATCACGTTATTTCCACTCATCTGAGATATTTCTCTCTCATTAGATCTTCCCCCTGCCAACACTGCTACTCTAATGCCCATTTCTATACCTTTCCCTCAACCTTTTCGATACGGGTTCTGGAACGAAACAAGATACATCTCCCCCGAACATAGATATCTCTTTAACGGCAGATGATGTTACATACATGTACTTCTCACTCGTCATCAAAAAAACCGTTTCCATTTGAGGCAACAATTTCCTATTTGCCAAAGCCATCTGAAATTCGTATTCGAAATCCGAGAGAGCACGCAAGCCCCTGACCACCGAATATATTCCTACCTTCTTCGCATAATCGACGAGTAGCCCCTCGAAGTGTGAGATCTCAACACGACTGTCAAGACTTCTTACAGAATCCTTTATCATATCCATACGTTCCTCGAGTGAAAACATGGCCTTCTTGTTGGGATTTATCATAACACATATCACCAAACCATCGAAGATCTTCAACGCTCGCTTTATCACATCTATGTGGCCGTTAGTTATTGGATCGAATGTACCCGGATATATCGCCTTTTTCATGAAATCTCCCCTTTCTCCACTTCTGGCATATCCCACTTCTTTCATATCTTTTTTACCTTCTCCGTAACTATCTTTGAAAGGTCACCGACGGTATGAAAGAGCTCTACGATGTACCTCAAAAAGCTCAATCTATTATTACGAATTCTATCATCCTCACACATCACCAACACCTCATCGAAGTATCTATCTATGTATGGTCGAAGCGTCATCAGGGATCCGATCGCTGAGGTATAATCTCTTCTTTCTACAGAACCTTTAACCGCCTTCTCTACATCTCGAACAGCATCGTAGAGTTCACGCTCTTCTTTTTCGATAAATAGATCAACATTGAAATCAGTATTCTCGTGTTCTTTGGTTATGTTTGCGGCACGGGTATAACCGATAACAAGGTCCTCGAACTCATCGGATTCTTTGAAGGAAGTAATGGCATGAGCGATCTTCACAACATGCAAAGGATAGCGCCAATGATACAGAGCAGAATTAACAACATCGTATGCAAACCCTCTTTCTCTTAAGAGGACCTCAAATCTCGTCTTAATGAACTCCGTTAAGGAATTCGAAACATCTTTTTTACAATTCGGTAACAAATCCTGTGCTCGTTCGAGCAATCCCTTCAGATCGATCGCCAAATTCCCATCGGAGATCATCCTGAGTACACCATTAACTCTTTTCCTAAGCCCATAGGGATCTGATGAACCTGTTGATACATTACCGATGCAGAAATGTGAAACTACTGTATCCACTTTATCACATATAGATAAGATCTTCCCCTCTATGGTTGAAGGAAGAGTATCATCGAAGGAGTTCGGTTTGTAATGTTCTTTTATGGCATCTGCAACTCTCTCATCTTCTCCTTGCCCTCTGGCATATATTCCACCCATTATACCTTGAAGAGTGGGAAATTCATAGACCATTTGAGTAACGAGATCGGCTTTGGAAAGCAATGCTGCTCTATCTATTCTTCGATGAACATCTTCTGGTATATTTAATTCTTTGCAAAGGTAAGTAATTAAGTGTCTCACTCTCTCAACCTTATCGTATAACGTACCGAGGTTAGCCTGGAATATCATACCTTTTAACTCTTCATTTCTATCCTCCAAAGGTAGTTTAATATCCTGTTCGTAATAAAATTTGGCATCATCGAGTCTCGCTCTAACGACGCGTTCATAACCCTTTATAATGGTGTTCTTTATACGTGAATGAAAAGGTGTATCCATAACACCTATGAATGCGTTGGTAAGAGAATCTCTGCGTGAATATGTTACGAAGCATCTCTGTTGCTCTTTCAAAACCACTTTCAGCACCTCAGGAGGGAGGGTCAGAAAATCGGCATCGAAGTGAGCAACGAAAGGTGTAGGATATTCCGTTATACGTGCCAGCTCATCCAAAAGTTCTTCATCCTCTTCACACCTTATATCGTCTTCCTCCTCGAGCTCTCTTATCATCGAAGATATCCTGTCCCTTCTATCCTCGTAGGAAATTATAACATTGGAATCTCTCAGAAGCTCGCTATACTTCGATACATCATCTATTGTTACCTTTTTATTCAGAAGCCTGTGTCCTTCAGAACGGTTTGATGAAACAATCGATGCGAATTCGAAGTTCACCACTTCATCTCCTAATAAGGAAACGATCCAGTGGATAGGACGTATGAAGCCGTTGACCCCATTTCCCCATCTCATCGGCCTTCTGAATTTCAATCTCGATAGTATATCTGGAACGATTTCTTTCAGTACCTCCGTTGTCTTTCTACCTCGAATGACCTTTTTCACAAAACAATACTCACCGTTGTTAACCTGCTTAATGAATATATCCGATATCTCAATACCGTTTGCCTTCGCAAATCCAATTAGAGCCTTAGTAGGATTACCATTCGAATCATATGCTATGTTCTTACTCGGTCCACGCTTTTCTACCTCTACATCCTTCTGCTGCGTTGAGATCCCATGAACGATAAAGGCAAATCTCCTCCCCGTTGAATATGTCTTTACCTCTTCAAAATCTATCCTATTCTCCCTCAATTTCTCGCAAAACAAAGTCTTCGCTTGTGTCTCCACACTCTCTATCTCTTCGTACGGTAGTTCCTCTAATCCGATCTCCAGTAGATAATCAAAGGTCATTATATCTTCTCTCCTTTTCTCAATATATTCTTACGGTTATTATATCATTTCAGTCACGAGCAGAAACCACCTTTGGCCACGAATTATCACGAAACTCATCCATCCAAAATACCTGTTTTCTGAAGGGAGAAGATCATTCCTTTCCAATCTGCCAGCTCCATTGGACAAGACTAAAATCTTTGTGAGAATTCGCGTTATACGCGTTCAGGAAAGATAATAATTCTCAAGCATTACTAACCTGAGAGAAAGGAGATCTAGACAGTAGTGGGAAACCCAACTCCTCTCGTCTTTGCAACCAAAGTTTAGCACATTTGGTACTCAACATGCGAATTCTATCTATATAGCTTTGACGTTCCATAACACTCAGAGCGTTGCGAGCATCCAATATGTTGAAGATATGAGATAGATTTATAACACACTCATAGGCTGGGAATAGAAGCCCTTTATCGTACAACTTGTTGAATTCCGTGGCATATTTCTCAAATATATTTAATAGGATGGAGATATCAGCGTACTCGAAGTTATAATACGATTGTTCTCTTTCATTTTCTTTAAAGAGTTCACCATAAGAGATCCCTTCACACCATTGAATATCATAGACATCTTCAACGTTTTGTAGATACATAGCCAATCTTTCTATCCCATATGTGATCTCGACACTTATCGGTTTCAGATCGATCCCACCTACCTGTTGGAAGTACGTGAATTGGGTTACCTCCATGCCATCGAGCCATACCTCCCATCCGATACCCCAGGCTCCAAGTGTAGGCGATCTCCAATTATCCTCGATAAAACGTATATCGTGTTCCTTCGCATCTAAAGAGATGGCAGCTAACGAATCGATATAGAGTTGTTGAACGTTTAAAGGAGAAGGCTTTAATATCGCTTGGTATTGATAGAATTGCTGAAGCCTGTTTGGATTTTCCCCGTATCTTCCATCAACAGGTCTGCGAGATACCTGCACATACGCTACTTTCCATGGTTCTGGTCCAAGTGTCCTGAAGAAGGTAAAGGGATGGAATGTACCCGCCCCCATTCTCATATCATACGGTTGTGCAAGAAGGCATCCGTATCCTGCCCAAAAATCATTCAATCTGTTTACTATCTCTTGCAAATACATGTACTCGCCCCTCCCTATAGAATATTTCTACGGTTATTATAACATCGGATCGTGAACATATTATAATATATGTAAAAATCCTTATGGGAAGGAGACATCTTCATGAAATATATATTGGTTATTTGTTTTTTCTGTATTCTATCTATCGGATTCATCGGATATGCTGCACTTATTACCTTGAATGGAGATGTTGTCTATAACTACTCGGCTTTCGATACACGAGAAAGTATTGGTATTACATTCAGAGGTAACAGAGCAGATGAGCCGACATTTTCCCTATTTTATTCACATTCTAATAATGCGAACGGTATTGTTATCGAGATCTCTTTAGTTCGAGCAAGAAGAGAATGGCTTACCTCTTATTCTCTAAATAGCAATATGCGATTTTCTCTAAGCGATAAACGGAATGTAAGTGGCGCATTTGAACTCAAGGGCGATTATTCACACATTCCCTTATATGTGAATTACGAGTTGGGAGTTTTGGGTATGGATATGCTCCCCTCTATCACCAATTATCCTCTATCTTACTTCGATGTGGACAAATTTAGGATCTCAGCGAGTGGGAGTGTGAAGATGCTGTTGGGTAAATTAGGGAAAGTTTATGGAAATGGAACATTCTATTTTATATACCCACGATACAGGGCAAATATTAACATTTCCATACCAAATTCTTTCGCACTTCCCTTATTCATATCAGCTGGCAAGGAATTCTTCGATGATTACGATATAGGTATTGGGAATAACTGGGAAAGTATCCAAGAGAACGCTAAGATAAGAAATGATTTTGCTGTCAAATACTTCGCCAGATCGGTACCCTCTTTCGGTATAGAGGATGAGTTAAAAGTAACGACGATTGGCTATATGAGTGGTGAATATATTCTAAGTGGCATCGTTGGCTATGGTAATGATGACAGGTTTTTCTATTCATTTATGGGTTATGGTAAAATAGGTATGGAAACATTTTCATTTAGAGGTGGATTCAGGTGTGGGAAAGATTTCATTCCTACTATTTATACAGGTATTTCGTTGAGATTTGAATAACGGGAAAGTGAATCTATGGCACAAATACAAAAGAAAAGCCTGTGGAAAAATGCAATAATAGGAGTAGTGATATCTGCAGTATCTATACTCGTTATCATTGCTTTATTTAGGGGAAAAACAGATTTTTCTGTACTTTTAAAAATTCCTATGGAGTTTTTACTCGCTATATTACTCTTGATTTTGATAACCTGGTTTTTAGATGCGTTCAGAACATGGTGCCTTCTTAGAGCATCTAAGGTGAAACATATAGGTATCATTCCTCTCCTTGGGAATTCTGTATTGACTATGTTTTTCAATGCCATAACACCTTTTGCAGCTGGAGGACAGCCTTTCCAACTTTATTATCTCACAAGGCTGGATGTGGGGGTAGATATTGCCTCGGCGGTTGTCATCTCAAAATTCATAATAGGTCAGATCATACTGATGCTGTTGGCATGGATAAGCTTGATCTTCTATGGCAATTTAATAATAAGAGCAAGTTTCATAGGTCATGCAGCGGTGATCGGTTTTCTGATAACTACCTTTTTCTTAGTCGTGTTGATATTCCTTGGCTTTTCAAAACCGGTTGCAAAGGTAATAATAGTAGGTATCCTGAGGCTGGGTAGAAAACTTAAATTGATAAAAGGGGAAAAGTTCAATAAGTTAAACGAAGATATCCAAATGAAGGCAAAAGAATTCAACGATAGCGTTATTTATCTGGCAACCAATAAAAAATGGTTACCTGTTCATTTTGTATTGGGAGGAATACAGTGGCTTTTTTCCCTTTATATACCGTATTACATATTTCGGATCATAACGGATACGATCTCTGGAGAGATACTGAAGATAACTGCACCCCAAACGATAGCCATTTTAAGTGTGCTGTTCACCGTTATTTATTATATACCAACACCTGGGGGGAGCGGTTCCATTGAAACGGGATTTTACTTGTTCTTCAAAGGATTGGTTGCTACTAATACACTTATCTTATCCACAGTGGTGTGGAGGTTATATACCTATTATTTAGTTTTAATAGTAGGTGCCCTGTTGTTTATCTACGTGACGAGAAAACATGTACAGAGTTATCAGCGAAGATGAACGTCTTGTTGATCTCCCAAATTTTTCCCCCAGAGGCAGGAGCAGCGGCGAATAGAGCCTTTGCTCACTCTAAGTATTGGGCAAAGTTCGGTCATAAGGTAACGGTCATATGTGAAACCCCATGTTACATGATAGATGAAGTGAAACGATACGATACGAGAAAGGGAAGCATAACAGAGAAGATAAATGGGATAGATTGCATTCGAGTTCCGGTATTCCAGGCATCGAACAAGTCCTCGATCAAGAGAAGATTACTGAATCAGATATCGTTTATGTTCGGTGCTATAAGATATGGCAGAAGGTTACTCAAGAAGCAGAGATTTGATATCGTAATAGCATCGTCTCCACCTCTCTTCGCAGGCATAGTGGGAAAGAAATTGGCTAGAAAGGCAAATGCACAATTCATTTTCGAGGTAAGGGACCTGTGGCCGGAGTCCATAGTGGCTATGGGAAAGATGAGCAATAAAAATCCCGTAGTCATGATAGCGAAGAGGGTAGCGAATCATCTGTATAAAAAAGCAGACGCATTGGTAACGGTAACGAAAGGTTTGAAGAGAAGATTAGAAAACCGCATATCGGGAAAAGAAGTAATCTTAATATATAACGGAGCAGATCTCTCTGAAATAACGAGTAAATCGAAGATGGAAAAGGGGTTGTTGGTTTATTCAGGGATATTGGGACACTTTCAATCTGTGGATGTAATGGTACGAGGACTTTCGTTTGTGAAAGAGAGGGACGTTAAATGTTTGATAGTCGGTGATGGCCCGGAGATGCAGAAATTAAAGGAAGAGACGAAAAGATTGGGAATGGAAGAAAAGGTGGCATTTACCGGAAGCGTTTCACACAAAGAGGCTCTCGAATATATCGGAAAGGCTGATGTATGCCTTGTATCGATGATAGATTCTCCTATAACGAATGAGGCTTTGCCTTCAAAGGTCTTCGAATACGCAGCGTGTGGCAAACCAGTGGTAGCATCACTCGCTGGAGAAATGGCTGATATGATAAAGGAGTACAAGATCGGGCTCGTTAGCAAACCTGGAGATCCTGTGGCATTTGCTAAGATATTGAATGAGATGTTAGAAAATGAAGAGATGAGAGAGGAATTTTCTGAAAACGCCAGACGCTTTGCAGAACTGTTTTCGAGGGAGAAAATGGCAAAAGAGTATCTCACGCTTATGGAATCGTTGTCCGGTAAAGATACACAGGAACATAGAACAGGTAATTATATGATAAAATGATGAATATATAATCACATATTAAGAAGTGGGGTATGCATAATGAGATATGATTTCGATTGCATAG
>WFSK01000020.1 GCA_015486095.1 Thermotogae bacterium | reverse complement strand
GCCACATGCCACCGATCGTAAACCATGCACCAACCTGAATGAAAAAATAGTATGGTATCAATACCCTGTTATCCTTGAAGAAATCTTTGATATCTTTTATCATATTTTTCCCTTTCGAATCTTCTATCTCGACGATCCGAACGGGATGCCTTACGACATAAAAAAGGGCGGGAAGGAAGGAAACAGACATAATAAGAGCAGCTGTAAAAAAGGCCATTGGAATGGAGAAGACGAATATCTTTCCGATAATGAATGCAGAAACGAAGCTCGATAGATTTACCATCCCCATCACGAGAGCATAATTTCTATCTTTATCTTCCGAAGAACTGTAATCCGCCACCAAGGAGGAATAGGCTACCATCGAACTGAGTGTACACATAACGAAGGAGATCGATATGATGGAAATGATGATTCTGTCATTGAGTAGGGGTAGTAGTATGCAAGAAGCTGCCATAACTATCAAGAACATCCCTATGAAAGGTATACGTTTACCTATACGGTCACTCCATGACCCAATGATCGGTCCTAAAAATACGCTCAATAACATACCGGCAGATAACATGTTGCCTGCCATTCCCGATGAACCAAGTTTTAGACTGAGAAATGGTATGAGTATCAAATTCAATATGGAGAATGCCGTCCCCACAGTAAACATGCTGAACAATATATAAATCATCGATCTATTTTAACATAGAAACTCAAATGGTATAATAAAATGAGGGAGATGAGTTCGATGAACTACAGGGAAATGAAGATCGAAACGCCTACACATACGAGGATTTTCTTGAGGATATACGAAGTAAATGAGAATTCAAATAGCGTAGTTGTAGTCCATGGTTTGGGAGAGCACGGTGGAAGACATGAGCACATCGCCAGAAGATTGACAGATGCAGGTTTAAATGTCTACATTCCCGATCAGCGTGGCTTTGGGAAGGCAAATGGTAAAAGAGGGCATATATCCAGCTTTAACATATTCCTTGAGGACCTGAACTTCGTGGTAAGGATGGCGAGAAGGACATCTAAGAGAGTAGGTATGTTAGGTCATAGTATGGGCGGTCTAATAGCTGCGAGATACGCAGAAGAATACAGGGACATAGATGTACTCGTCCTTTCCTCTGGTGTTTTTTATTTAGACAAGAAAACCATTCCAAAACCTCTGTTCGTTCTCGTAAAAATTTTATCTATCTTCTCTCCTTCTTCTACTTTTTCAAATGGTTTAGATCCCCGATTTCTTTCGCATGACGAGGAAATCGTAAGAAGATACGTGATGGATCCCCTCGTACACGACAGGATAAGTGCGAGATTCGTATCGGAGATGCTGAACAACATTAAACTCGTGCATGAAAAGGCAGATGGATTGAAATGCCCTGTACTAATAATGATAGGTACCGAGGATAGGATGACAGATCCCAGAGGTAGTAGACAATTGTACGAAGAGATCAAAGGGAAGAAGAGTATCATGGAGTACGAAGGTTTTTACCATGAGATATTCAAGGAAATAGGAAAGGAAAGGCCTATAAAGGATATGCTGGATTTTTTGGTCCCGTATCTATCCCAAGAGGAGGATGAGAAATGAAGAATAAAGTTTATTTTACAGATATGCATCCAAATTACGGCGAAAACTTGATGGACAAACTGGAACGGCTTGTAAGAATTGCGGGAATAAAAGACGTGATAGATAAAGATGCTCTCGTAGCTGTTAAGCTTCACTTTGGAGAACCAGGCAATCTTGCGTATATACGTCCGAATTACGTGCAAAGGATAGTACGGGTGATCAAATCCTTTGGTGGAAAACCCTTCTTAACCGATTCCAACACACTGTACATAGGAAAGCGTTCAAATGCCGTGGATCATCTCAACAGTGCCATAAAGAATGGATTTACTTATTCCATGGTAGAGGCACCGATAATAATTGCGGATGGTATAAGGGGAGATAGTTATGTCGAAGTTGAGGTAAATTTGAAGCTGGTGAAAAAGGCGATGATAGGTTCTGCCGTTTATAATGCCGATGCCCTTATCGTTTTAACACACTTCAAGGGACATGAGCTCACGGGTTTCGGGGGAACACTGAAGAATATAGGTATGGGAATAGCATCCAGGGGTGGAAAGTTAGAACAACATAGTGGCATGGGAACGAAGGTGAACGAAGGCAAGTGCATAGGATGTGGGACATGCGCACAGTTTTGCCCAGGCGGTGCAATAGAAGTTTTAGACAACAAGGCAGTGATAGATTATGATGAATGTATAGGTTGTGGAGAATGTTTGGTGGTTTGTCCCACCGGTGCTATGGAAGTGAAAGCTTATGATACCGCGGATAGAGTGGCTATGAAGATAGCGGAATACACTTACGCTGTACTGAAGAATAAGAAAGATAAAGCCTTCTTCGTGAGTTTCATAATGAACGTATCACCGTACTGTGATTGTTACTCATCCAACGATGTCCCTATAGTGCCGGATATAGGAATGGCTGCGAGCAAGGATCCAATAGCACTCGATCAAGCCTGCGCAGATCTCGTGAATGCTGCCCCGGGATACAAAGATAGTCAGTTAAAAGTGAATTTCGCACCAGGGGAAGACAAGTTCAAAGGGCTCTTTCCGGGTATAGATTGGGAGACCCAATTAAGGCATGGAGAAGAGATAGGATTGGGAAATAGAGAATACGAATTGGTGAAAATATGAAGGAACTTTTAGTGGCCACCACTAATCTACATAAATTTGGTGAAATAAAGGGAATTCTGGATGGCATTCCATTTGAATTGCTATGCCTGGAAGATGTGAATTATAACAAAGAGATCATCGAGAATGGAGAATCGTTTGAAGAAAACGCTGTAATAAAGGCAAAACAGGTGGGAAGAGATACTGGTTATCTCACCGTTGCAGATGATTCGGGTTTGGTAGTGGATGCACTCGATGGAAAACCCGGTGTATATTCTGCACGATTTGGTGGCGAAGATAACGATTATACTCATAAGATGTCTTTGATTCTGGACGAGTTGAAGGATGTTGAAGGTCCGAAACGAACGGCACGCTTCGTGTGCGTAGCGGTCCTTTATTCACCTCATACCAATACCTGTAAAATCGTAAAGGGTGTGGTAAATGGAAGGATAGCAACGGAGATTCGGGGGACCAATGGCTTCGGATATGACCCCATATTCATACCCGAAGGATACAATAGAACGTTCGGAGAACTCGATCCTGAAATAAAGGCATCGATAAGTCATAGATATAAGGCATTTTCTCAGATAAAAGGATTGTTATTGAAAGGGGGTTATGTAAATGGCAATACGAGTAGTTTCGGATAGTGCCTGCGATATACCCAAGGATATGCTGAAAAAATACGATATAACAACTGTTCCCCTCTACGTTCATCTAAGCGAGCGAGAAACTTATAGAGAATGGCGGGATTTAGATATACACCGTTTTTACGATTGGATGGAGAATTCCACTTTTCTTCCCAAGACTTCTCAACCAAATCCAACGGATTTTGTAGAGGTATATGAACCCTTCTTAAAAAACGGTGATGACATAATCTCTATACATCTATCTTCAAAACTCAGCGGTACATTCCAATCTGCATATGTGGCAAAAGAGATGCTCAAAGCAAAGTATCCAAACGCTAAAATAGAGGTTATAGATTCCAAATTTCCTACAATGGCAGAAGGATATCCTGTTTTGAGAGCTGCCGAGTATGCTAAACGAGGAAAGACATTTGAAGAGGTCGTATCAGCGGTAGAAGAAGTTATAAGTCACACGTATGCAATATTCACCGTTGCTTCTTTGAAGTATCTTCAGATGGGTGGAAGGATCGGTAAAGCAGCTTCGCTAATAGGTGGTATCCTAAACTTCAAACCTATTTTAGCAGTAGAAAACGGTGAAGTTGGTGCATTAGGTAAAGTAAGGGGAAGAAAAGAATCTCTAAGAAGGATAGCCTTAGAAGCAGCTAAAAGAATAAATGAACCAGAAAATACGGTTTTCTCTATAACTCATGCCGATGCTGAGGGAGATGCTCGTTATCTCGAATCTTTCGTGAGAGAACGACTCGGCTACAGTGGAAACATAAAGCTGATAGAATTGGGAACAACTATAACAACGCACACTGGTCCAGGAACAGTGGCTCTATGTTTTTGTGAAATGGAGGGATTTAAACCTTGGTAAAGAAGATCCTTTTCAAAAATATAGATACAATAGTTACTATGAATCCTAATAAGGATGAGATCAAGAATGGATATGTTCTGGTAGAAGATAACATTATAAAGGAAGTTGGTAAGGATGAAGGAAAACGATTCGATGTCGACCTTGTTATAGACTGTAAAGATAAGATAATGTTACCAGGTTTCATTAACACACATCACCACCTTTATCAAGCCCTATTTAGAAACGTATCTTCTGTACAGAATGCAAAACTCTTCGATTGGCTTACTCATCTGTATGAGATATGGAAAAACATCGATGCCGAAGCCATATACGTGAGTTCCGTTGTGGCCATATCTGAGATGATAGCGAGCGGAGTAACTACAACGAGCGATATGCTTTATCTATATCCCAAGGGGACAAAAGGTATATTCGATGCTGAGGTTGCAGGAGCAAGGCATTCAGGTATAAGGTTTTATCCCTGCCGAGGTAGCATGTCTCTTGATAAAGAAAATGGAGGGCTTCCTCCAAAAGATATCGTTCAAACCGAAGAAGAAATATTGATGGATTCCGAGCGAGTTATTAAGCGATATCATGATCCATCCAAATATTCGATGCTTCGAGTGGCATTGGCACCCTGCTCTCCCTTTTCTGTAACGGAAGAATTAATGCTCAAAACCGCTGAACTAGCCGATGAATACGATTTACTTTTACACACACATCTTGCAGAAACGGAGGATGAAGAGCATTATTGCATAGAGAGAATTGGTTTGAGGCCGGTCGAATACATGGAAAAATTAGGGTGGCTTAGAGATAACGTCTGGTTTGCCCACACCGTTTGGCTAAATGCGGACGATATCGAGAAATTCGATAAAAATGGGGTTGGCATTTCTCATTGCCCAACATCGAATATGCGATTGGGCTCGGGGATAGCACCCATTACAGATATGATGAAGAAAGATGGCATAAGAATAAGCTTAGGAGTCGATGGTAGTGCGAGTAACGATACGGGGAATATGTTAGAAGAAATAAGAAATGCCTTTCTATTGCAAAGGGTGAAATATGGTGCCGATGCTATAACCCCTCGTGATGTCTTGTACCTTGCCACAATGGGAGGGGCAAAGGTCCTCAAAATAGAAGATTACACAGGTTCTATTGAGAAGGGCAAAGCAGCAGATCTCATATTATTCAATATGAATAAACTCGAATTTGCAGGTGGTCTATCCGATCCAGTGGCAGCACTCGTGATGTGTGATAACAAAAAGGTTGACTTCTCCATGATAAATGGGAAAATAGTAATGGAGGATGGATATTTGTTAGATCCATCCTTATCTGCTTTCATCGATATGCACAACACGATATCTACCCGACTTATAAAGAACAACATGTAGCCAGCTCTATGTCAAGCTGTTCGGTAGGAGGGATATCTCGATGTGCATCGTTAATGTAAGTGAACATGTTGTTCGACTCGGGGGTATCACGTCGGACTGTGACGAGCTTCCATCCTGCACGCCGTCACATTCGAAACCTCCTGTTTCTCACCGACGTGATACCTTCCTTCGTCTTCACAACCACTTACAACACTCGCACATCGAGATATCCCTCCTACCTCATGGAGTTTAGTGATGTGCATCGTTAATGTAAGTGAAACAATGT
>WFSK01000019.1 GCA_015486095.1 Thermotogae bacterium | reverse complement strand
GTGAACATAGCCCTTGCCAATGAAATGGCGATAGTGTGCAATAAAATGGGTATAAACGTATGGGAAGTGATAGATGCGGCTAAGACAAAACCTTATGGATTTATGGCATTCTATCCAGGGCCTGGAGTAGGGGGGCATTGTATTCCAATAGACCCATTCTACCTTACTTATAAGGCAAGAGAATACGATTATCACACGAGGTTGATAGAACTGGCAGGTGAGATAAATGATTCTATGCCAGAATTCGTGGTGTCAAGATTGATGGAACTTTTAAATGAAAGAAACAAGTGTTTGAACGGTGCGAAGATCCTGCTCTTAGGTATTGCATACAAACAAGACGTAGATGACATCAGAGAATCTCCCGCCCTCAAAGTATGGGAAGAATTGAAAAAGCGAGGAGCGATCGTCTATTATCATGATCCATACATACTAGAATTCGTGAATAAAGGAGATGGAGAGGTGTACAGGAGTGTGCCCCTCAGTGAGAACAATCTAAAGGACGTCGATGCTGTTGTAATAACGACGAGTCATACGAACGTTGACTACGAAAAGGTCATTGCATATGCTCCTCTTGTCTTCGACACGAAAAACGTTACGAGAGGAATGAGAAATAATAGGGGAAATGTGTATGTGCTATAATATACTTCAGATTTTTGTTGGGGAGGTGAGGGAAGCAATTCCCGAAGATTATGGATGAATTCGATATGGATATGGAGAAAAAAGATAACGCTGTAATACTCTACCCAAAGGGAGAGATAAATGCTTATCATGCCTCTGATTTCAAGGCGAAGGTCATTGATTCTATTTCGAAGGGGGAGAAGGTGATCATAGATTTTTCCAATGTCGATTACATAGACAGTGCGGGGCTTGGTTCTTTGGTTGCGATCTTAAAGCGTGTAAAGACGGAAAAGAAAGAGATGAGATTGGCATCCCTTAAGCCTAATCTTAAGAGAATATTCGAATTGACTAAACTGGATATGGTATTCGATATATTCGACGATCTCGAATCGGCGTTGAAGTGAGGATTTTGAGGTTTTGAATGGTAACACTTTCCTAAAGGTAATAGCTATAGATGGCCCTGCTGGTAGTGGGAAGAGTACAGTAGCAAAGATGGTGGCAGAAAAGATGAATATGAGATACCTCGATACGGGAGCGATGTATCGAGTGGTTACTTTTTATCTTATAAAAACGGGCTTTTTTGAAGGCGGTGCTATCGATATACATTCTGCCCTTATCGGTATAAAACTCGACTTCGAGAACGATAGGATCTTTCTGAATGGAAAGGATGTATCCGAGGAGATAAGAACTCCGATGGTGGATACTAAAGTTTCATATGTCGCAAAACAAGAGGAAGTTAGGGCTTTTCTCACCAGGATGCAAAGAGAGATAGCAGAACGAGGGAACGTAGTCATAGAAGGGAGAGATATCGGAACGGTAGTGGTTCCAGAGGCCCCTCTTAAGATCTTTTTGACTGCTTCGATAAAGGAGCGAGCGAGAAGGCGAGTTGCTCAGCTAAGATCAAAAGGAATAGAGGTAGATATCGAAAAGATGAAGCGAGAGATTCGCAAAAGGGATGAAATAGATAGTTCTCGTAGTTTAGCTCCTCTTGTCAAATCAAAAGATGCCATTGAGATCGATACAACAACACTATCTATAGAAGAAGTCGTTGATAAGATCGTTAGATTAGCGAAGAAGAGGTTTAAAGAACATGGACGTGATGTTGGCTAAAAATATAGGGTTCTGCAGCGGTGTTAAGAGGATAATACACCTCGTTGAGGCACTTGCTAAAAGTGGAAAAGATGTATATTACTATGGCTCTTTGATCCATAATTCTGTGGAGCTGGCAAGGTTGAACAGCTTGGGGATAAGGGAGTTCAACAATAATGTGGAACCGAGAGAAAATACGATCGTCGTCACACGTGCTCATGGAACCAGTAAGAAAGAGTTAGAAATGCTAAGGAAAAGGTTTGAAGTCCTGGATGGGACCTGTCCTAAAGTGTTGAAGATCCATCAAATGGTAGACAAGGCTATAGAAGAAGGATATAGAGTATTCGTATATGGAAATGAGCGGCACGCAGAAGTTCTTGCATTGAAGAAGAATTATGGTGAGAAGGTTAGAATTGTGAGTGGTGTAGATGCATTAAAGGGATTGATGTTAAATGAGAAAGAGAAGTTCCTTTTGATTTCTCAGACCACTATGATGAAAGAGGATTTTGAAGGCGTAGCATCTACTTTGAAAAGTAGATCGAGTCATTTAAAAGTGTATAATACCATATGTGAAGAAACTCTAAAGAGGCAAGCGGAAGCGGTTGAAATAGCCAAGAAAGCAGACATCGTTTTGGTCATTGGGGGTAAGAATAGTTCTAATACGAATACATTGGTGAAGATAGCTCAAAGATACAATGCCCATGTATTTCACATAGAAGATGAAAGAGAACTGTTCCCTGAGATGTTCATGAACGCTAATACTGTAGGGGTCCTATCGGGTACTTCTACACCCATTTACCTCGTGAAGAGGGTGATAGAAAAAGTTAAAAGTAAGGAGGTTTCTGAAGTGGGAGAGCAGAAGGATGACATAAATAGGACATCTGTAGAAAAAGAAATAACGATGGAATATGTTGTGCAAACTATGGATGGGTCTTTCCCGGAGTTGAAAAAAGGGGTTGTTGTTGAGGGGGTGGTCAAAAAAATTGGCGAAAACGGCATCTTCGTTGATTTTGGTTATAAGACGGAGGGCTTTATTCCTCAAAATGAACTTCTGGAGAAGAAAGAAGATTATGAGATTGGGAAAAGGCTGAAGATCCTTATACTTTCGGTTGGGAAGGAAAGTGAGGAACAGTTCGTACGTGTCTCCGAGAAAAGAGTAAGATTAAATGAGATTTGGAAAGAGGTAGAAAAGGCATTTAAAACCGAAGATAAATATGTAGAAGGAATGGTAGTTAAAAGGATAAAAGGTGGATATAGTGTGTTGATAGATAAGTATCTACCAGCATTTTTACCTACATCTCATAAAGGGACATCGAAATCGAAGAATCTTCATAAAGGAAAAGAGATGAAATTTAAGTTACTGGAAGTTAATAGGCGTAAAAGAAGTGTGGTTGTATCCAGGAAGCTCTATTTAGAAGAAGAAGAGAAAAGAGAAAAGGAGCAATTCTTTGCAAATCTGAAAGAAGGGGATGTAATCGTAGGCAAGGTAAAGAATAAGACAGCTTTCGGAGCTTTTGTAGATATCGGCCCAGTAGATGGATTACTTCATGTGAGTGAGATCAGCTGGGATGATAGAAAAAATGACCTTTCTGCGATAAAAAAAGGGGAGAAGATAAAGGTCGTAGTTAAGGCATTCGATCCCGAGACCGAACGAGTGAGTTTAAGTATAAAACGTCTTACTCCAGATCCTTGGGAGTCTGTGGATGAACGATACAGCATAGGTGCTATTGTTGAGGGCAAAGTTACGAAGATCGTTCCCTTTGGTGCCTTGGTATCCTTGGAAGAAGGTGTTGAGGGATTGCTGAGGACTTCTGAGATCTTCTGGGGAAGAGCAAATAAGAAGAAGATAAAGAGTGTCCTTCAACCTGGTATGACTGTTAAAGTGGAGATATTATCTGTGAACAAAAAGGAGAAGAAGATCGCTTTGAGTTTAAAAAGGGTTAAAGGTGACCCGTGGGAAAACATCTTGAATAAATATGAAGTGGGTAAAGCTTACGATGGTACTGTAACCGCTGTGCTTCCTTATGGTGCACTCGTTGAATTGGAAGACGGGGTTGAAGGTCTGGTTCATATATCTGAGATGTCCTGGAAACATATAACAGATCCATCGAAAGTAGTGAAGAAAGGGGAGAGGGTTTCTGTAAAGGTTTTGGGCATCAATAAGGAGAACAAGAGAATGTTTTTGAGCCTTAAGCGTCTTACAGAGGATCCCTGGAAAAAGATCGTGCAAAGTGTAAAACCAGGGGCAGTTTTGGAATGCAAGGTTGTAAAAGTGATAGATACCGGATGCTTCGTTTCAGTTGGTGAAGAGGTCGAAGGATTTATATATGTATCTCAGCTTTCTCCTGAAGGAGCTAAGAATGCCAATGAGATAGTAAAAGAGGGAGACATATTGAAGGCGAAGGTCAGGCGTTTAGAATACGATCCAGAAAAAGATATAAGAAAGATGAATTTAAGTGTGGTAGATTACTTAAAAGACAAGGAAAATGAGGATTACGCTCAATTCCTGGGTAAGAAAGATACGAATATTACCTTAGCAGATAGACTGAAATTAAAAGAAGAAAAGTGAAGAATAGGTTTCCCTATGTTGTCTTAATAGGCAAGACGAATGTTGGAAAATCAACATTGTTTAACAGAATAGTTGGAAAACGTAAGGCTATAGTAGAACGTACTCCGAATATAACACGCGATCTTATCGAAGATATTGCCGAGTGGGAAGGGGAGAAATTCATGCTCGTGGATAGTGGGGGTTTTGTGGATAAGCCCCATGATGAGATCGAAATGAACGTCCGTTCCAAGCTCATAGAAGCCATCGAAAGAGCAGATCTGTTGATCGTCATGGTGGATGGTAGAAGTGAGATCACCAAAGAAGATTTCGATATCGCAGATATGGTTAGAAGATCTGGTAAGAGATATATCTTTGTCATCAACAAGATGGAGAACATAGATATGTTACTGAATCCCGATATATACGCATTAGGTTTGAGTGAACCGATAAGGATCTCGGCAGAACATGGAATAAATGTAGATGAACTGTTAGATAGAATAGTTTCTCAGATAGAATCAAAAGAAGAGACAGAGCCTCGAAAAGTGAACATCAGGGTCAGCATAGTTGGGAAACCCAATGTTGGAAAATCGACGTTGTTTAATGCAATAATAAAAGAAGATAAGTCGATAGTAACAGACATCCCTGGGACCACAAGAGATGTTGTACACTCTCTTCTGGAAAGAAACGGCAATGCATATCTGTTTTTAGACACTGCGGGCTTGAGGAAAAAAGCGAAGGTAGGCAAAAAGGGGATTGAAAGGTATAGCGTTAAGAGAACTCTTAATGCGGTAAGAGAAAGTGATATCGTGTCTCTTTTAATAGATCCAACTCAAGGAGTCACTGAGCAGGATCAGCGGATAAGTTCATTCGTTCAGGAAAACAAAAAGGCTGTAATAATAGTGATATCCAAGAGTGATATTATGAATAAAAAGGAATTAGGGAATTTCATAGATTTTGTGAAACACAAGTTATATTTTTTGGATTATGCACCCATTATATCTGTTTCTGCAAAGACTGGTAAAGGGTTATCGAAGTTATTTCATACTATAGATACTGTTTACAAAAACTACACTTTCGAGGTATCCACAAATGAAATAAACAATGTCCTTAGAAGAATAATGCTGATTTCTCCAGTTTCCACGAGTAAAGGAAAGCGGGTAAGGATTTCTTACTGCGTTCAAGGGGGTATAAAACCTCCGAAATTCATATTTTTCTGCAATTATCCCGGTGCCATAAGCGATCAATTCAAAGCCCACATAGAGCATATGATGCGTAAGAATATCACTCCTTTATCGGGTACACCTATACATCTGATCTTTAGAAGGGGGTAAATACCTTGGTTTTGAAGACTATTGGGATCGTTGCTTTGTTCGTGATGAGTTATATATCGGGATCTGTACCTTACAGTTACTTGATACCAAAACTTTTGACCGGCATAGATATTAGAAAGATCGGAAGTGGCAATGTTGGGGCAACCAATGCCACAAGAGCTACCAACCTATATATCGGTTTATTATGTGTTATAGGTGATATAGGGAAAGCTATAATTCCGACACTTCTCGCACTTGCCCTTTTCGGTTGGGGTTACGTACCACTTTTGATAGGCATCGCAGCTGTCCTCGGTCATGATTATAGCATCTTCATGAGATTTAAAGGAGGGAAAGGTGTTGCAGCAACCTTGGGAGTGATCTTCGTCTATTCCTTTTTAACAGGGTCAATATTCGTTGTTATATGGCTCGTGATAGTTATTCTAAGCCAGTATGCTTCACTTGCTTCATTAATAGCCATGGTGTTTGCTGCAGCCTCTATAATAGTGGACTTTCCTATACATACAGATATAATAGTTAAAATTCTCTTCTTGTTCTTAGCTGGATTATCCTTTTATCAGCACAGAGAGAATATAAAACGCATTGTCAGAGGGACAGAAAACAAGATCGACCTGTTCAAATATGCAAAAAAGCGTTTGAGGAGGAATAAAGATGACTCTTGATGTGATAGTAACTATCGGGCAGCGAGCAATATATGTACTTCTCATCGTTATAGCTCCTGTATTGTTGACAAGTCTCGTAGTTGGGTTATTGATAAGTATATTTCAGGCTACAACACAGATAAACGAGCAAACTCTTACCTTCGTTCCAAAGATCTTCGCTGCGTTTCTGGTCATCGCGTTCTTAGGTGGCTGGATGTTTAAACAAGTGATAGAGCTGGCACGTGAGATAATGACATTCTATATGAATTTTGTGTAATCTACAACTCATGCATAACTTGGTAAATGTATACTATTGCCCTAACGCTTCGGTAGGAGGCATATCTTGATGTGCGAGTGAACGAGCGATAAATGCCTGCATCAACCCTGAACAGATCACACATCATAATC
>WFSK01000018.1 GCA_015486095.1 Thermotogae bacterium | reverse complement strand
GGAATCTGCTCTGATCCTGAGAAAGCGAGGACACAAGGTAGTATTGTACGAGAAGGACGAACTTGGTGGACAGTTCAACCTCGCTTATCTCCCTCCAGATAAAGATTCGTTGAAGAAACTCATCGATTACTACGTTGTCGAAATGGAGAAAGCGGGAATTGAGATAATATTCAAGGAAGCAACGAAGGAGGATATTATCTCAGGAAACTATGATGGTGTGATACTCGCAACGGGTTCAAAACCTGTAACACCGCCAATAAAGGGACTAAAGGAATATTATTGGGCTGAGATCCTTCTCGATGAAAATCTACCCGAGGATAAGAACATTTTGATAATAGGAGGTGGATTGATAGGGGTTGAAATCGCTCATAAGTTGATAAAGAAGAGAAACAGGGTAACGATCGTGGAGATGCTCGGTGAAATAGCCAGGGGAATGGAAACGATAGAAAAGGCAATGACTCTTAAGGATCTGAAAAATGGGGATGTAAAGATATATATGAATTCAAAGGTCTCCAAGGTAGAAGGGCATAAAGTCTATGTAGAGGGAGAGCATAACGAAGTATTTGAAAATATAGATATGATAGTAGTCGCAACGGGTATGAGAAGTTACAACCCCTTAAAGGAGAAACTGGACGGTAAGATTCCCACTTATACGGTAGGAGATGCAAAAAAGGTTGGGAAGGCAAAGGATGCGATCAAAGACAGCTATGAAACTACAAAAGGATTGTAAACCCGTATAGCGATCTCAACGATCCAAGAGTATGAAATTATGGAAAATGATGTTGAGAAATGGCTAAGGAGTGCAGGAGAAGGCTTCTTGAAAGATATAGGTATCAGAAGAGATCAGTTCGTACTGGATTTCGGTTGTGGATATGGTTATTACACGATCCCAGCTGCAAGGGTGGTTGGTGAAAGAGGTAAAGTATATGCGTTGGATAAGGATAGGGTAGCATTAACCGAATTGTTGCGGAGAGCAAACTCGTATGGGATCAAAAACATAGTTCCGATAGAAGCATCTGGGAAGTTAGATATCGGATTGGATAATGAATCCGTGGATGCGATCCTGTTATACGATGTTCTACATTACATGTCTTCAAAAGAAAGAAGCAAGATATATAGCGAAGCCTATAGAATCTTGAGAAAAGATGGCTTTCTTTCAATTTATCCAAAGCACAACAGAACGGATGAACCTCTATGGGACTTGTCAAATATGGATTTAAATGATATCATAGAAGAAGTAGAAAGGGAAAAATTTCACTTGGATAAAAAATTTTTTAAGGAACTATTGCATTATAATCATCTAAATAAAGGTTATATCTTGAACTTTAAGAAGAACGCTGCAGAAGTAAGTCTGCGAGGTGTAAAATGGATTTGAGTCTCGATCATTGGTATCATATCCTTGCACCACGACCGGTAGTGCTGATCTCTACGGTGAATTCGAATGGTGTTTCTAACGCCGCTCCATTCAGTTTCATTATGCCGGTATCTTCTGACCCACCTTTGATAGCCTTCGCCTCTGCTCCCCAACGTCATACCTTGAGAAACATATCGGAAGTGAAAGATTTTGTAGTGAACCTCCCTGGATATGAAGTCCTCAAAGAATTATGGAAGTGTGCTGAAGATATTCCATATGGTGTGAGTGAGATTAAAAGGGCAGGGCTTACGGAGAAAAGGGCAGATAAAGTAAGATCTCCTAAGATAGGAGAATGTTTTGCTCACTTCGAATGTAAGCTGGTTTCAACATATCCACTGGGCGATCATGTGCTCGTTGTGGGAAAGATCATCGCAGCCGATATCAGAGACGACCTTATAGATAGAGGGGAATATCAGATAATCAAATCCAATCCTCTGATGCATATAAGAGAAAAAGAATTCGGCTTGTTGGGAAGAATAGTCGAAGTGTAAAGAAAGGGTGAAAACTCGATATGAAACCTACCAATCCTGAGTACGATAAAAGATCAAACATTGTACATTGGGTTGCTCGCATAGTAGGTTCGTTATCAGCGGCGCTTTTCCTTTTCATAGGTATTGTAGAGTTGATATCTAATACCGAACCTTTGACATTCGAGGGAAGGATGATAGGAGCTTTTGGAGTTATATTCATAATAGGCGTTTTAATTGCCTGGTGGAAGGAAGGTATTGGAGGAATTGTTTTAATAACAAGTGCTATAGCGTTCGGAATATTCATTTATCTTACCGCAGGAAGAAACAGGCTTTTGGCATCTGTGCTAATAAGTTCACCTTTCTCGATATCGGGTGTATTATTTTACCTTACCCGGCGTAAAAGAGTTAGTAGTGAATAAATTCTTCGTTCACTTCGCTACGACTTTGTCGAAAAGAAAGGTAGCGGAAAGTCGAGCAACCGTTCACAGCACTTCCACATCAAGATATGTCCTCCACCTCATTTGCTATATGAGTCTCACAACAGCCTCTCAACAACGATATGTCTTTCGAAAAGAAAGAAATAG
>WFSK01000017.1 GCA_015486095.1 Thermotogae bacterium | reverse complement strand
CGGTAAGACCGTAGAACTGTTGAAATTCGGAAGGCATTTCCGGGTAGATGGTTCTAAGATCATAATCGGAAGAAATGAGATGGAAAATACAAGGCTGGAAGGATACAGTGGAGATGGATATGCCCTGTTGAAGGTAAGATCATATAAAGGGCCGATAACGTTGGTTTCAAATCCTACGAAAGACACGATACTAAACTGTGCCATTCCCTTGACGATAAGATATTCGGATGCTCCGAAGACCCGAAAAATAACAGTAATATGTGAATGGAACGGAAGATCGATGGAAATCAAGGGTAAATCTGCGACTCATGATACCCTTGGTGTGAAGCTTATTTAGGAGGGAAAGTGAAAGTATTAGGAACGATCAAGGACTTATGGAATAGATTTATGGCACAATCGCTACTCAAAAAACTCATCATCGGTAGTGCTGTAGCTGGTGTTATCGTAATGACTATCCTTCTAATGAGATTCTTTTACGCCAAACCCAAGGCAGTCACGGCAAAACCTGTAACCCCTGCAATGTCTGAGGTCTCCGACCTCGAAATCATTATCCCTTCTGGTGCATTTTCGGAGGATAAGAAGTTTCATATTAAGAAGATATCCATTGGCTCTGATGAGTACAACGATATAACATCGAAGTGGCAATTCGATGGTCCTATATACGACGTGATCCCTGCGGACGGAAGAGACGAATGGGCATTGGAGCCCATAGATATAGGTTATCGCCTTCCTTCTTCTTTAACTGACATAAAAGATGTCGATAACGTGATAGTGAAGTACATAAGTGATAAAAATCCGAATGTTGAGAGGCAATTCTACGGAGCAGAAGTTCGTATTAAAGACAATATCCCATATATTCAGGTGATATCACATCATCTTTCGAAGATCGGCATCGAAATAACACCTGTTAAGAACGTGACTTATGGTCTAAACCACGTTATAGACAAGCCAGAGACCTTAAAACCACACATCTTATTGATCGGTGGAATAGACGATAACTTCTACTCTCTGATCCCCAGAACCGTAACGGATAAGAACCCCCAGGGAAAGAACCTATGGGAAATATTCTTCCCCGATAGAAACATATGGGTTTACCGATATCCATTAAAGGATACGAGAAGTCTTATCTACACTTCAGAATTCGATTATTACTTTAGAAACGAAGCTCTAAAGAGTTATATAATCTTCGAAGGGGAAAAACTGAAACAGGCGTTAGCCAATACCAACAGAGATTTCGATATCATCGCCCAGGGCATCGGGGGACTCATAGCGAGATACGCCTTGGAGAGTAACGATGTCGTTAAAAATGTCAAGCACATCGTTCTTATGGATTGTCCCAATTATGGTTCGAATTTGGTAGATATGACAACTTTTAAGCCCTTTTACGATATGCCTCCCAAAACGCTTGCTGAGACGTACAATATCAATACACCAGAAATATTCTCGATCCTGCGTAATACAGTTATCTCATACGTCGAAAAACTGAATACCTACGCCGATGAGATCTTTCCTAATTCGAATGTCATGAAGTTATTGAATTCCTTTAAGAAGAGAAAGGATGTAAAATATATGGCAATAGCTGGGGATGTGCCATCGTTTTCTACGAATATCGCTACGAACACTCGTTTTGCATCACTTTACCCTGAGATAATAAAGGGGGAAGGAGACGGATTGGTATCTGTAAACAGTGCCCTGTTGAAATATGCCGATGTGAAGAAAATATATCATCACTCCTTCAGCGATATGTATCTTGGAAACGACGTTATAAGAGATATAAGGGCATTCTTAAATGACGAATTTCCCATCAAAAAGGTAAAGAAGAAGATCCCGAGTGAAGGGGGCAAAAAGAAGCGCTCTATCGTTGCCACCCCTGTTTCACCTTCAAAACCTTCCTGGAAGTATGAACGGATTCATCGGGATAACTCATCGTTAAAAAGACTATCTTCGGTTAATGTCAGTAAAGATACGATCGGTATAAATGTCGAAGAAGGTACTTTGTGGTCGTACACTCCACATAGTGTCGATATGGGAGAAAGGGAGATATTTCGTGATAATGATATAAATCTGATATCAATGGATGTCTATGGAAAGAGGGCGGTATTCCTGGATGGACTGAAGAAGCATATCTACAACCTGAATAATGGGAGGATATCCAGATATGTCCTTCCCGTACACGATAAGAACCTTGTAGATGTATGTGAGGCAGGAGAAATCACTTATATTCTCCTTGGAGATACGAAGGGTAGTTATGTCTACAGGTTGAACAGATCAGGTGGCTTAAAAGAGGTAATCGAAATGAATGGAACAGCAAGGGGTATAAAATATATCACCTCTTACAACCAGATACTGGCATATACGAATACGGATATAGCATTACTCGATCACAACGGTTCATTGATAACTTACAAACTGATCACATCTATCGTTAAAGCAACCGGCAAAGCAAGACCACCTGAAGAGATAAGTGATGTAACGAGAAAAGGACCGTTCCTTTATGTACTCACCAGAGGATACTCCATCTACAGCTTCAATATGATAAACGGTGATGCAACACTGATAACCAGCGGTGATGTAGGAAATAAAAAACTCCTACCCATGGGAAAGTACGTGATCGTAGTTGGAGAGAAGACGTTCAATTTTTTAGATGTACAAGACGATGTAAGAATTGGTAAATATTATGAACTGGGAAATAACGAGAAAATAATAGATGCTACTGCCTACGGCTCGCATATATATGCCTTAATAGAGGAAAGAAGCGGCAATGAGAAGATAGTCACATTTTCGATGGGCCTCTGAGGAGATGAAATATATGCCCGCTTTGTTGAGGTATACGATATTTCTTCTTCTACTGTTTTCCTGCGTGGCGATCTTTGGGCAGCAGTCTGTTGTAAATGAAGATGCGCTTTCACTTATAGATGCGGGAAAGAGTGCATTTGAAGATGGTAATTATGCTGCGGCACAGAAGTACTTCATATCCGCATTGAAACGATATCCAGATCTCGAATCCAAGATGCCGAGGTTAAAGCTTTTATTGGGCATAACGGCATACTACGGTGGCGACCTCGAGACTGCTAAAGCCTACCTGTCTCTCTTCAAAAACGAGGATATCGCCAAGGTCTTTCTTTCTCACATAAATCAGCAACCGTTGAACACGAACAACGTTGTAAACATAATAAAGAAAGGCAGGTCAATTTCAACCCCTTTACCATCGGAAGTGAAGGGCCAGGGTAGACTCAAAGTACTGTTTGTATATCTACTCTCGTTTTCGTTATATTTTTCTCTCTTCGGCTTTCTCGAATGGAGACGAAATTTATTCACCAACCTCTATCTCAGGGTTCAGCATATCTTTTTTGAACGAAAGGCTCCACCTCCTCAGGAAGAAGCCCCAGCCGAAAAGATTCCTGAACCCGTTCCCGCACAACCCCCTGAAGAAGAGGTAGGTAGTTTTAAAGAAGAAGTGGACTTCAGTACTCTATTAGGAGAAGAAGTGTCACAACTCGCAGATATCCTTGAAGGAGAAGAGAAAGAAGAATCGGCAAAGGAGGAAAAGGAGGAGAAGCATATAGAAAAGCAGTTCTTAGAAGAAGATATAAAGCAGCTTGCATCAAAACCTTCGGAGGAGGTAAAGGAAGATGAGGGCACATCCACCTCGAGTGAACCATCGGCTCCAGATGGAACGGAAGAGAATAATAAGGAAGTTTCTCCTGAAGAGGAGGTGTTGTCAAACATTCAACAAACGGTCGAAGAGGTAAAGAAAGATATCAACGAGAATTCGCAAGTAGAAGAGTACATAGGCTTAGACGAAAATACTCAGCTTCAGTATTTAGTAGATAAGTATGAAGGTAAGGAGAAATATGAACAAGAAGATGTGGATGAGATAGTTAAAGTATTGAAAGATATCGAAGAAGGAGTGGATAAAACAGAATGATAAGAATGCGAAAGGCAAAGAACGGCTTAAAGATCATCCTTTATCCTGTCCCACACGTGAGATCTGTAACCATAGGTTATGGAATAAGGGGAGGGTCATCGAGTGATGAGAAAGGTAAAAGGGGAATAAATCATTTTCTCGAGCATGCTATATTCAAGGGGACTAAAAGATTTTCTTCATATGAAATAAGGCACAGGATCGAATCGGTGGGAGGAGAAATAAATGCCCTGACGGGCAGGGAATATACACTGATCTTCTCAAAGGTCCCCGATGAACATCTATACAGGGCTCTCGATGTGATCTTCGATGTGGTTCAACATCCGATATTTCCTCCGAAAGAAATCGAAAAAGAGAGAAAAGTAATAATAGAGGAGATAAAGATGTACGAAGATTCCCCTACCGAATATATATACGATAAGTTCACTTCCCACTTCTGGCAAAACTCCTCTTTCGGCTTTAGCATTACTGGAAGCATCGACGAGGTGAATCGCATCGAGCGTCAGGACCTCATAGAACATTTCTCTCGATTCTACCATCCGGGGAACGCTCTATTGTGTATCGTAGGTAAGTTCGATGAAGAAAAGGTATGGG
>WFSK01000016.1 GCA_015486095.1 Thermotogae bacterium | reverse complement strand
TTTGAGTGCATCGGCATTCACGGAAGAATGCTCGATGCTGACCAATATGCTACCGACAGAAGCGAGCAACATGTTCGTTCACATCAACGATGCACATCAAGATATGTTCCCTACCAAGCACTCGATGCGGTCCGATGCAAAACCAACCGAATCAAGCATAAGGTACACTCACACCTGCCTCGAAACAACGATAGGTTTACCACACAATCTTCGACGTGTGATGAATTCGAAAAACCTCAGTCATATCTCTCGAATCTCGTTCAACAGAGCTTCGTAGAGGACAAGCGTTTCTTCATCGGCTCTTCTCACGATCTTACAGAGATCGAGGGCTATGTTGTAGAGTATCTTGTAGCATAAAACGGGTTCTTTTTCGAAGAGCCTATCGAACTTCTCTCTCTTGATGAAGGCTATCGTTGTTGGAGTAACTGCAGTGATGGATGCGGACCTTACCCCTGAATCGAGAAAAGAAACCTCCCCAAAGATCCCTCCCTCTTTAATGGTTGTGTAAAGATAATTCTCGTTGTGCTTCGTTTTTTTATCAACCTTGACCTCTCCTTCAAGGATAAAACCTACTTCAGCACCATAAGAATTTTCCTTTATGATCGCCTCACCCGGTTCGAAATTCTTTATCTCAACGATGGTAGTGATCTTCTTTATTTCTTCATCATTCAGTTTCGAAAAGAAGTTTATATTCCTTAATACCTTTTCCATCTCCATGACTTTCAACCTACCTGATCCCAATGAGATAACAATCTTCCCTTAGAACGTAATCATTTGGAGGGTTTATTACAGGTTTGTTTCTTTCCATCGTTTTAACACCCTGAAGGTTTCTTAAAAGGGTTGATAGATCGGGAGCTCCTTGAGCCCTTTTGATCGCCTTTTCTTTGTAGTCAATAACCCCGCCAGTATTTTCGATCACGCCTATCAGCAAGATCCTTTCCCTTTCTCTCAAGGCGTCGAGTGCCTCGGAAAAGCTCTTTCCGATCAATTCGTCGGGCATCCTGAAGATTCTCAACTTACCTCCATCTTCTTCTATACCGATCAATTTGTGTATGACCTTTGTGATACCTGGAAAAACGGTAGAACAGGTTAACAATGCCTTCTCATATTCCTGAGTCAGGATTATCTCATCGCATTTTGCCTTTTCAAGATAATTTCTGTACTTTCTGCTTACGACTTCTGCAGTTACGTGTATCCTTGGATTTAGAGACTTCAACATCAACACGCATGCGAGTACTTTAGAATCTGCTTCAGAGAGAGTTTGAGCCCCTTCGATCTCCGTGATAACGAGGGCAGATGAAGCCGATCTCACGTTGGCTTTTTCGAGTACCTCCTCTTCTGCATAATCACCCTTGATGTAATGAATACCATGAAATCGACGATCCGTGAAGATATCCATCAATTTTTCTTCTCCTGCATTGTTAACGAGCACTATATCTGAAACCTTTTTGTTTGCCACAAATCCGAGTAATGCCAAGACTACATCTTTGAGATCACTTCTGTATCCACAGATAAGAATATGTCCTTTCATTTTGCTCAACCTCCCAAAACCTCTTAATAAAAGCAACCTACTTTCGAAGAATCTCGAAGCGAATTCACCGACAACGGTTCCAACGAGTATCAGACCAAAGAACATCGTTGCGATCGCAACAATTCTTCCTGCCAACGTTGTAGGAACTTTATCCCCGTACCCGACTGTAGTTACAGTAACCACTGTCCACCAGAACGCGTCGAAAAGATTCGAAAACTGCCCATTTCCTCTTTCAAAAAAGGAGATGAGTACAGAACAAATAAAGAGGAAAATGAATAACCCTATTAGGATCTTCCATGTTCTCGACATTATACGATCACTATAACATTATAGCATAAATCTACCAGCCTGAGTTATATAGTTTCCACAATTCGCCAGCAATTCTTATATCTACCTTTCCGATCTTCTTTATGATCTCAAGGACTTCATCCTTACTCATTTCATGAAAAACAGATATCAGAGTACTGACATCGAGCTTATTGTTTTCAAGAGAGGATAGGATTTCTTTACCGCTTGCCATTTTTATTTCATCTATAAGTGATATTTCTGTCCCATTCTTCGAAAGGGTGATCGGTAGATTCAAATATTTAACGAGTGAGGAAGAGTATTTAGCAAGTAAATCCTCGCCTGTGTTCTTCTTCCTCACGTTATGATAAGAACACACTTCGGTCGGTTGTGTCCCTTTGATGAACGTCATATCGACCACGCGTGATACCCTGAAGAAGTGATATCCATTCTCGTAATAATCTTCTTCCACCTTATACTTCGGACATCCTTTACCTGCTAACTTCAAACTTCCTGTACAGATCTTCACGGTTATTACATCGTTGAAGTGAGGAAAATCATCGTCGGGTGTACCCTGTAAGGCATATTCCATCACCTCTTTCCAGATGGGAGCGGCAACCCTTCCCCCTGTCATACCTTCTCCCAACGTAGAGTTATCATCGTTTCCAATGAATACGGTGCACACCAAGTGTGGGGAATAACCGATGAACCATGCATCCGTGTAGTTATCCGTCGTACCAGTTTTACCCGCTATGTGCCTTCTTCCCTTTATCTGTGCCCTGACGCCGGTACCACGTGTTATAACTTGCTCCAACATTCTGGATATGAGATAGGTGGTATCTATACGTTTTCTTTCATCGTCATCCAAATATCCTTTAGGTGCGGGATGATAGGCATATATTACCTTACCGAACCTGTCCTCCACCCTCAATACGGGTGTGGGTTCATAATAAACCCCACCATTGGCCAACATGGCATAACCTGCCGTTACTTCCAAGGGAGTTAAGGAGGACGAACCCAATGCCGAAGATAGGTCGTTATTCATTGGATCGGATATATGAAATCGTGTGCGTATGAAATTGAGAACGTTGGATACGCCGAGCTTTTGAAACAAGTTTATGGACGGAACGTTTACAGAATAGACGAGTGCTTCCTGGAGGGGAATGTATTTGCTGAAAGTCTTATCGTAATTCTGAGGCTTCCAGCCGTTGAAATCCTTGGGATAATTCGGCAGCATCGAATCGGGTGTATACCCGTTTAGTAAGGCGTAGGTGTAATAGAAAGGCTTGAATGCCGATCCCATCTGTCTTCTCGCCTGTGTTACCCTGTTGAACTGATTTTCCGAAAATGCCCTTCCTCCTACCATAGCCTTTATATACCCGGTTTCCGGATCCAGAACGCATATACCTCCCTGTCTGCCAGAGTCCATCAACGCCTTTTCTGCAACTGCCTGGATACCGTAATCGAGCGTTGTGTAAACCGTATATCCTCCGATACTCAACATATAATCTGTTAAACCCAATTTCTGCCTTAAAAAAGACTTCACGTATTGCAAGAAATAGGGGGCTTTCCATCTGTATTTCTTCATCTTCTGAGCCCGAATGGTGAGTTCTAACATTCCCCTTTCACTCAGGGCTTTTTGATACTGTTCCTTGCTTATCAATTTGTTTTCTAATAAGAGATCCAATACCATTTTTTGGCGCTCAAAAGCCAGATTCATATTGACGAATGGAGAATATTTCGATGGTGAACTTATTATTCCCGCTAAAAGCGCGCTTTGAGCCAGATCCAAATCTTTAGGAGAAACACCGAAATACATAAGACTTGCAGACCCCACTCCATAACAATTGGCTCCCCAATATATGATGTTCAGATACCTTTCCAATATCTCATCTTTGGTGTAATATCGCTCTATCATTATCGATAGAATGAGTTCTCGTAACTTTCTCATGATGGTCTTTTTGGGTGAGAGAAACATATTTCTGGCGAGCTGTTGAGTTATCGTGCTCCCTCCTTCCTTGTATTCGTGAGTTAAGATATCGACGTATAGGGATTTGATGATCCTGAAGGGATCGAAGCCCGTGTGTTCATAGAATCTCTTATCTTCCGTATTCACAACGGCGAGCTTTAAGTATGGGGATATATCGCTTAATTTCGTGTACATACGATGCGGAAAGTTCAAAAGGACACCATCGGATGAATATATGTTGGTGGAGATAGGAAAGGTATACGAGTCGAGGTCTAACCTTCCTGCCTTCCAGACGGTCTTCTCTATCTCGGGCAGCGTCCTGAAGACATAGATGTACAGCAGCAATATGAAGATCGCGACAATACCGATTGCCCATACGAGGGTTTTGAGATATGTTTTCCATGAAAAAGACTTTTTCATATATAAGATTATACAACTCCTCAGCTAGGAACCTTTCTTCTTCCACCTTTCGTTCTTTGAAAGACTTCATTCGAATCAACGTTCGAGATTTCCTGTCATAAAAATTCGATCGCTTTTGTTGAACTTTTACCTCCTCTCTTCAAAATCTTCGTCCATTACGATATATGAATCCCATCCAGCGCTGGATGGAAAGCGCACTACATCACACTTATCCTGACGAGCAGATTTCTCTCTACCTTTTGAGTAACAAAGATTCTATGAGATTGTTCAACTGCGTTATAGAGATGTTCTTGAGCACAGGATTTCCATAGGCGTTCCATACGATCTCCGTACGATAGAGAACAACACCGTTGGGGGCTATCAGACACACCTCCGATGGATAGAAGAAGTGGAACTTCCTGGATACCTCTCTCGAACTCTTCGGTGTCAACTGCCAGAATTTCAACTCATTATCATCCATGAAGAATCGAAGTCGCAACTGCTGATATGGATCCGATCTGGGATTCGTCACCTGTGCAAACATATCCACACCTATGACATTCAATCCATTATTATGGTATTTTTCGTATATCTCGTTTATCTGTTTCGTTAACGTGGTTGGAGTGGCTTCCGTGTTCCTTGCTTCTGATCCTCTCCAGGCATAGAAGAGTATGTAATTCCCTTTAAGATCACTCAGGCGTAACTCCTTTACTTTCAAAGGAGCACTCCTATCCAGGACCTCCAGGGGAAGATCGTTCAACGCATCCCTTGTACTCAAACGTACCGATGTGGCAGTTCCAGACACCTTTAACTCGATCTCAGTACCTGCGGGAGATATTCGTTCTACGGTATACCTCTTATCTTCGATCTCTATACCGTTCTTCGTCGAACGCAGAGTATAAAAGCCACCGATGCTCGGGGCAGTTTCTACATCCACTCCTATCACATCGTTCTTCAGGTCATCGAATCGACCGGTTGGTTTTACGTTGGAGAGAAATATCTCGTGCTTCTTGCCATTCAACGTTATATATCCCACCCTTTGAAAGGCTTCGAGAAATGAAAGATGAGTAGTTCCTTTGTAGGTTGAAGCGAGGAATTTCACAACGTAATCGTGAGTTTCATCTCCATATCTCAATGGGATGAACACCGGTTCAGATGTTAGACACCTGTAACGCACGTCTTCGGTAAGATTTACGATATCCTTTGAGGTAAAACAACCGGTGCCATCTTTGTTTACGTACAGAACCATCTTTCCATCTTCTTTCCCGATAACAACGTAAATGGGATTATCGGCAAGGTTTATCTTTCCGTACAGGGCATCACTTAAAACAGGAGATATCCTTAAACCCTGAGGTGGGGTCTTTTCGAGGTCGACTACACCTCCTAGCCCTAAGGAAGTACAGGCGTATTGATTCAACCTTACGGTATACAACTCTGCCAACACGAGCACGGAGATCAGAAGCAAAGAGACGATCAGAATCACACTATACTTCGTAAAAATCCCTCCTCTTTCTGTATTAGGCTATTACAGGATTAAAAAGCCTTTAAGATTGGTACTTACAGCCTACCCATTATACCTACGAATAGGCTGTAAGTAAAATAATTTTTATGGTCCTAATACGGTAATACCTTTTGATATTACCAATCCTATGGCTTCACTGCCACCGGCATTGCGAGAACTGAAGAAGTAGCAACTTCCGTAGCCGTACCCTGATGCAGTCAGATCGTTGTAAGAATAGGTGTTATGACCTTGGCAGTAACGTAGGCTCTAAAGTGAAGAGGAACATTGTATCCCACTCCTTGAACATAACCGTATGCATATCCATATACAACTATTTCCCATGTTGTGCCTCCTACCCAGTGGACGTAACCGCTCACACCACTCGAAACATCTCCAGACTTCAACGCTGGACCACTAACGGCTAATACACAGATCACTTCTCCAACGATGAGTAGGCTTACTAATAAGACAATCCTTAACTTTTTTATTCTTATTCCTCCTTTCATTCTTTGAAAGCTTCATTCGAATTAATGTTTGAGATTTCCTGTCATAAAAGTTCGATCGCTTTTGTTGAACTTTCACCTCCTCTCTTCAAAATTTTTATCCATTACGATACATAAATCCCATCCGGTACCGGATTTTGTAGTAAGACTAACCTGTATTGGCGGGTATCTGTTTTTTACTTCTTGACCACCTCTATACTATCGATAAACAATCGTGAAGCATTTGCTACCGGGACCAATCTTATCTCATGTGTTCCCTTCTCAAGGTGTAAGTAATCGGTTGTTACAGCTGGAATAAAGGCCATGAAAAATCGAACGAATTTTGGGAAATACCCATCGTTTATAAAGAATATCTTATCATCGGTAAAGGGCTCTTTTTGGAGTTTTCCATCTACTTCCATCCCGTAAACGGAGAATGCTACATCTGTCCTTCCTTCAATACTTATTCTATAATCGCCTTCTTCTCTTAAATCGAAATGAATCACGATCGAGCCATTCCTGAGCTTTTCTATCTGATAAACCTTCTTATCTATGTAGATCTCATAACGTTGTGCTTCTTTTTCTCTTACTTCTGGGGTGAACTCCATTTCTGTAGAGGTCGCACCTTGAAATATGCTTTTTCCCCTTATCACATTCAGGAATTTTGAGATATCAGACGAGAAGAATACGAGATATTCCAAGCGGCATTTATGGTTCATCCCCAGCAAATCGCTATATCGTACACTTTCATCATCGATGATAACCTTCTTCGCTATCACAAGGGATGGGGTGAAATCCTGTTCTCCAGGTGTTCTATCAAATAGTATGACTCTTACATTGTGAATCTTCTCGCTCCCTAAAAGAGCATTTGAAAGACATACTATAAGTATCATTATGATGAACTTGACTTTAGTTTTTTACTTCTTGACCACCTCTATACTATCGATAAACAATCGTGAAGCATTTGCTACCGGGACCAATCTTATCT
>WFSK01000015.1 GCA_015486095.1 Thermotogae bacterium | reverse complement strand
GACGAAGGGAGGTATCACGGCGGTGAGAAACAGGAGGTTTCGAATGTGACGGCGTGCAGGAAGGACGCTCGTCACAGTCCGACGTGATACCCCTGAGTCGAGTAATGTCTTCACTTACACAACGACGCACATCGAGATATCCCTCCTACCGAATTGTTGAAGGAGAGAAAAGGTCTTGCATAGATTTTCATCAACACAGTTTGACATAGAGCCATATGATGTTGATTAAAATAGTTATATTTGTTATCATATCTTTGTGAAAAGGCAGCGTAGCCAAGTGGTAAGGCAAGGGTCTGCAAAATCCTTATACCCGGGTTCGAATCCCGGCGCTGCCTCTTAACAAGGTTATAAGGAGATGCCCTGAATGTATGCCATAATAGTGCATGGTGGTGCGGGAAAACTCAAGGATCGTAGTAAGGAAGTTAAGGTGTCAAATGGTGTAAGAAGAGCAGTCCTGCGAGGTTACGACTTACTCAAAAACGGGAGTTCATCTCTGGATGCAGTTGAGCAGGCCGTAAGAGTTCTGGAGGATGATCCGAGTTTTAACGCTGGTACTGGATCTGTGCTGACATTTGATGGGAAGGTGGAGATGGACGCAGCAATAATGTATGGACCTACTCTCAAAGTTGGTGCTATCGCTGGTGTGGATTGCATCCGCAACCCCATTGTACTGGCGAGGAAAGTGATGGAAGAAACGGATCATGTACTCCTCGAAGGGGAAGGGGCAAGGAAATTTGCAAAACTTATGGGATTCGAAGATTACAACCCGGTAACGGAAAAAAGGAGAAAAGAATGGGAAGAATACAAGGAGAAACTCCTCAACGGCGAATATCCAACCTGGCCAAAGATAAGAGAACTCATTCGAGAACATCCCGAACTTCTTCACGGAACCGTAGGTGCAGTTGCTATAGATGAAAAAGATAGTATATCCGCTGCAACTTCGACCGGGGGTGTATTTCTGAAACTGCCTGGAAGAGTGGGTGATACCCCCATACCGGGAGCAGGAACGTATGCCACACCCTACGGAGGTGCATCGTCGACAGGGATAGGCGAGGGTATGATGAGAACTCTGTTGACGAAGACCGTCGTAGATTTCATTCGCATGGGATTGGATGCCCAGACGGCAGCGGAGGCAGGAATAAACTTTATAAACAACACGGTAAAACTCTCTGCCGGTGTTATAGCAATAGATAACAGAGGTAACATAGGATTTGCATACAATACCCCTTACATGATAAGAGCATATATTAAAGAAGGCATGGAAGAACCCGTGGTTGCATTATGATGGATTTGATGAAAATCTGATAGGGAGGGATCGATCATGAGGATGGGGACAAAATTGATACTCTCCGCGCTCGCAATTGCAGTGATCGTGGGGATCGTTGGGATCGTTCTATGGCGTATGGATGAAGGAATTCGGTCGGCATCTGTAAGAACTAACGAGGCAGTGGAATCATCGAAAAGGGCGAAGCTGCTTTCAGATGAAATAGAAAAATTCGCACTTTCACAGCAATCGGCGATAACTTTGGCTATACAGAGTACGTTTTATGAAAAAGCTGAAGATATGAGAAGACTGAAGGATTCCTTTACCAAAGCAAGTCAACAAGCTTCGGATTTCTTGAATAAGATAAAAGCGATGAAAATATCTGATATCGAAAGAGACATATCAGCCCTAAAGACCCTACATCATTCTGTAGAAGTTGCCAGTAGAAATTTGTTTACTTTTAAGAGCCAGGAGATCAATTACTATGCTAAACTAAATAACGCCAACCAAAAGATAAAGACCTTAGAAAGCAAGGGATTTGTATCGGAAGATATAAATTCTCAGTTCGAAGAGCCCGACCAAGATTTGGTAAAGGGTGTTCTTGGGAAATTGGATAAGATATCTGCTGAGGTTCCTACCGGTGCAGCAACTCTTTCCAAGAAGGCAAAAGCTGAATTGAAAAAACTCAGTGATGAGATGAACGATACCTCTATCTCTACACTAGAATTGCTATTATCGAAGTTGTTCGAGGGCACGAATCTGATGAGTGATATGATATCCAGTAG
>WFSK01000014.1 GCA_015486095.1 Thermotogae bacterium | reverse complement strand
GCTGTAGAGCCTGCTAATTCTCCTGTTCTGTCGGGAGGAAAACCTGGTCCTCACGGAATTCAAGGTATAGGAGCAGGATTCGTACCCGATGTCCTAAAAATAGAACTAATAGATGAAATTATCACTGTGAAAGATGAAGATGCAAAAGAGATGAGTAAAAGATTGGCCAGGGAAGAGGGAATATTGGCTGGCATATCTTCGGGGGCAGCGGTATGGGCGGCTTTACAAGTAGCAAAAAGGCCAGAAAATAAAGGCAAACTCGTGGTAGTGATCTTGCCGGATACGGGTGAGCGTTATTTGACCACTTTAGTTTAAAACGAATAGGAGGTTAACTTGTTCAACAGATTGAGAGAAGACATTCAAACCGTTTTTGCTAAGGATCCTGCTGCGAGAAGCACGCTGGAGATCATTCTTTGCTATCCAGGCTTGCATGCTCTGTGGTTTCATCGGATAGCACATTGGTTTTGGAAACATAAATTTTTCCTCCTGGCACGTTTCATTTCACATATTAGTCGCTTTTTAACCGGGATCGAGATACACCCTGGAGCGAAGATCGGGCGTAGGTTCTTTATAGACCATGGGATGGGTGTAGTGATCGGAGAAACTACTGAAATTGGTGATGATGTATTGATATACCAGGGTGTAGTTCTCGGAGGCGTGAGTCTGGAAAAGAAAAAACGTCATCCTACCATCGGTAATAACGTAGTTATAGGAGCCGGTGCTGTAATACTTGGTCCTATAAAGATAGGTGATGGGGCAAGAATTGGAGCTGGTTCGGTAATAGTAAAATCTGTTCCCCCAGGTTCTACTGTAGTAGGAGTTCCTGGAAAGATAGCAGAAAAGCACCGAAAACCAGTCCTTGATTTAGAACATGGGAAGCTTCCCGATCCTGTAGCCAACGCCATCAGGATTCTTGCAGAACGACAGAATGAAATAGAAAATCACCTAAAAAAGTTGGAGATACTCGAGGGCCTTTTCATCAGCAGAAATGAATCAGAAAACAAATCTATTTATTGATCATTACTTCTGATATTTAGATCTGGTGAAGATCCAAGAACCTCCTGAGAGAGTTTTTTTATCATCTGCAGTGTCTTTTCATCCAGAGGGATACCTTCCCTTTGATTCCTTTCTTTATTTTCAAACTCCTTTTCTCCATGCACATATATTCTCTTTTCTTCGCTTGCCTTTTTGGAAGATTTGATCTCCTGGATATATCTGTCCATATCTCTTTTGAATTCGCTTGCATCCCTAAAACATGATATATCTACAGCACAGAAGAAATGACCTAAATCAGGATACCTGGATTCGTAAGTATGTTTTCCAAAAGCAGAACCTGAGAGAACACCTGCTAAGATATCGATTATGAAGCTTAATCCATAGCCTTTGTGTCCACCAAAGGTTTCTCCTTCACCACCTAACGGTAAGATACCTCCCTTCCTTTCGAGAAAGCCTTTCAACAAAATCGAAGGGTTCGTTTCTATCTCACCTTCTTCTCCGACTGCCCAGCCTTCTGGTAGCTTTCTATCCATCCTCGCATATACCTCGATCTTCCCTCTCGTTACGACACTCGTTGCCATGTCCAGCACCACTGGTGCTTGAGATCCTGTAGGAATCGCTATGCTTAAAGGATTCGTCCCAAGAATAGGCTCACTACCAAACGTAGGGATGACCAGTGGTGCAGAATTCGTCATCGATATCCCTATGAAATCATATTTCAACGCCATCATCGAATAATATCCTGCTATTCCATAATGATTAGAATGTGCAACACTTACGATACCAACTCCCATATCCTTTGCCTTTTCTATTGCCTTTTTCATCCCAAATACACCTGCTACTTGACCCAATGCGTTATCCGCATCTATCAATGCCATAACAGGATTTTCCCTTACTACTTTCATCTTCGGCTTTGGATTCATCTTGCCACACCTTATCCCATCCACATATCTCTTCAACCTTGCAACACCATGTGAAGATATACCACGTAGATCTGCCTCCACCAGAACATCTGTTACCGTATTAGCATCCTCCCCTTTTACTCCGAGCTTGAAGAAGATCTTCTCGCATAACTCCCGTAGTGCCTTTTCATCTACCCTCATCTAACGCCTCCCAAGCTCTCATCTATGCGTACTTCTATTTCATCGTCTGTGAGTTTTGATCTCGTCACTCCTGTTCTAACCGCTGTCTTTGCAACTGCAATGGCTACATTTCTCACCACATCTGGTTCAAAAGGATAAGGAAGTATATGTGTTTCACTTAATTCATTTTCAGGAATCGAATCCGCTATCGCCTTTGCAGCCGACATCTTCATCTCCTCATTTATAGTGGAAGCCCTTACATCCAATGCCCCACGAAATATACCTGGGAATCCAAGACAATTGTTTACCTGATTGGGATAATCAGCTCTACCTGTCCCCACTATCCTTGCTCCGGCTTGCTTTGCCTTCTCAGGAGAAATCTCCGGTATTGGATTTGCAATGGCGAAAACTATGGCATCTTTTGCCATGCTCGATATCATTTCTTCTGTCACAATGTTTCCCACCGATGTCCCAATAAACACATCCGCACCTTTTATCACATTCTCTAATTTTCCCTTCTCCCGATTGGGATTCGTCAGTTCCGCCATGGTTCTATGGATATCGTTCAAAGCAGTTTCTGGTGTATCCACAGAAAGTGCGCCCTTTTTATCACACAAGATCAGATTCTGGACACCACATCTCAGCAGCATCCTCGCTATAGCAGTACCGGCAGCACCTATGCCATTCGATACCACCTTTATCTCTTCCATCTTTTTCCCCACAAGCTTTAATGCGTTCATCAAGCCTGCGGTAACGACAACTGCTGCCCCGTGCTGGTCGTCATGAAAAACCGGGATATCCAACGATCTCTTCAATCTATTTTCTATATCGAAACACTTTGGAGCATTTATATCCTCTAAATTCACTCCGCCGAATACCGGGGCAATGTTTACGATCGTTTCGACTATCTCATCGGTCTTTTGGGTATTCAGACATATGGGGAATGCATCGATGTTAGCAAATTCTTTGAACAGTACAGCCTTTCCTTCCATCACAGGTATCGCAGCGATCGGCCCAACGTTTCCAAGCCCTAATACCGCAGATCCGTCTGAAACCACGAGAACGCTATTTCCTTTATTCGTGTAATCCCAAACTTTTCGTTCATCTTCGGAGATCTCTTTGGTAGGTGCTGCAACACCAGGAGTATATACCAGGCTCAGGTCATGCATATCTTTAACCTTCATCTTACTCTTTACCATGAGTTTACCGTGATTCTCGCGATGCAGTTCCAAAGATTCTTCATCTATCGACATTTTCATATACCCCTTTCAAACCCATTGATTTGGATATATTTTACCATCCTTTTTGCGAAATGTCTAAACTTCCTGGCTGTATAATAAAAAGGTTGATGGAGTGATTAAGGAAAGGGATATCTTAGTGTGCGAAGTAAATCTATCGTTGTTTCGAGGCAGATGTTCGGTAGAGGACATATCTTGATGTGCATCGTTAGTGTGAACGAACACGTTGCTCGCTTTCGTCGGTAGCATATTGGTCAGCATCGAGCATTCTTC
>WFSK01000013.1 GCA_015486095.1 Thermotogae bacterium | reverse complement strand
GCACACTTCTTCAAAGAAAACTTTGGATATTCGAGCATCGCGATCATAGATTATAGGACAGATCTAACTGACGCCCTTTATAACGATACGGTAAAGAGTGAGGTTTTAAAGTTTGAAAGAAGATTGAAGAACATCGATGGAGTTGTGGGTGTACTCTCGTACTTTGATATAGAGAACAGGATATTGGAGAATGTGAAAAATGAATTGCTTGCTAAATTTATCGTTTACAGGATGATTAAAGAAGATGTGATACCCATCGATCAGTGGGTTTATAAAGGTAAAGACTTTAAGATCATCCTGCAACTCAAATCGGGGAATAGTGATATATTGCGGAAGATAAGAGATGTATGTGGGAATTACGATAACGTGACGTTCACCGGACCGGATTATCTGTTTTATATTTTGAATTCTAAGATCGTTCGCGACCAGGTTAGCAGTTTGTCACTGGCGGTTCTGCTCGTTTTTCTTCTGCTACTCTTCTTTTACAGGAGTGTTAAATACGCTCTGAAGGGTATCATTCCGATTCTGTTTACTCTCACTGTCTTCTTTGGCTTTCTTAGACTCTCACACTTCAATCTAAACGTGGTAATAGCGAATATAGCCTCCATTGCTATAGGTGTTGGGATAGATTATTCCATTCATTTCATAGGTTCATATGTATATCATAAAGGAGATATTGATGCAACCATAAGGTCAGTAAGCATCCCCGTGATGGCGAATGCGCTGGGGCTTTCTGTTGGTTTATCTGGATTGATGCTATCACCGATGAGAGTTCATTTTTACATATCGTGCTGTATGTGGGTTACCATGCTAACGAGTAGTTTCGCTGCCATGCTGTTATTACCAATACTTTTCAGGATCTACGCTAAAATTTCTTAAGAAAGTAATATACTATTTTTGGTCTTCAAAACAACTCTATATCAAGATGTGTTGACAAAAATCAGATGAATAGTTTATAAAGATAAACTTTATGTCTGCTCCTACATATACGTTTCTTTTTATCATCACTCCCTTTACAGCCTCCGATCTATTGACAGTTTTTCCTTTATATGATATATTATTTATATAATATAAATATATCAATGATATTTATGAACAAAAACGAAATTTATTTGGAAATCAAAAGACGGATAGTTTTCTTGGATTACAAACCCAATCAGACCCTGTCTTTTAAGGAATTGGCTAAAGAATTTGGTGTCAGCCCCATACCTATACGAGAGGTGTTGATCCTCTTAGAGGCAGAGAAGTTAGTTCGTATTGTACCGAATAGTGGTGTTTACGTTACCGATATAAGCTTTCAAGATCTTAAAGATGTGTTCGAAGTTAGACTCTTCTTAGTTGGTTTAGCAGGTAGGCTTGCAGCACAACGCATAACTACTGAAGAAATAGAAAAGATAAAGATACTTCTTGAGAAAATAAAACAAACAAAAAAACGAAAAACACTGATACAATTGGATTCAGAATTCCATGATTTGATCAACTATTCTACGAAGAACAAAACCCTTGCCGAGACCCTGAAAAGATTACGAAACCAGATCGCGCGTCTCTGGTTCTTTGCCAAGGAAAACGATGACTATTCCTTACAAATTCCAAGGGATTTTGAAGCCCTTATAAAGGCATTGGAAAAGAGAAAATCTGATGAATGCGAGCGAATCTTGAGGAAACATGCGATTCACTTCATCGAGCAAATAAAAGAAACCTTATATACAGAAGATAGTTTTAAATGAAAAAAGGAGGCAAATGTATGAGAAAGATCTTGGTAACTGGTGCTACTGGGCAAATCGGATCTGAACTCACAATGGCTTTGCGAGAAAGATATGGGAATGATAATGTGATAGCTGCAGGACACAAGAGAAAACCAAGTAAAAAATTGCTCAATTCTGGGCCATTTCGGGTTATCGATTGTACGGATATGACCACGATCGAGAAAGTGGTAAGGGAATTCAAGGTGGATACAATTTATCATCTAGCAGCGATACTTTCGGCAGTGGCTGAATCCAAACCTCAACTCGCCTGGAATGTGAACATCAACGGGCTCTACAACGCTTTGGAAGTGGCACGTGAATATGGATGTGTCGTCTTTGTTCCCAGCTCCATCGGTGTATTCGGTCCAAACACTCTCAAGAATAATACACCTCAAGATACGATTCAGCGACCTAACACGATGTATGGGATCACAAAGGTCACCGGAGAATTACTTTGCGATTACTATTACGAAAAATTCGGTGTTGATACTCGAGGAGTCCGATATCCTGGCATCATTTCCTACGAGACCCTACCCGGTGGTGGAACAACGGATTATGCCGTAGAGATCTTCTACGAAGCTATTAAATACAGAAGATATATATGTTATTTGAGAGCAGATACTTATCTGGACATGATGTACATGCCAGATGCCATAAAGGCGGCGATCGACATAATGGAAGTGGATTCAAATAGATTGATACATAGAAATGCCTTTAACGTAACTGCCATGAGTTTTTCACCGAAAGATATTGCAAATGAAATCAAGAAGTATATCCCAGATTTCGTTATAGATTACAACGTCGATCCAACCAGGCAGGCGATCGCTGATTCCTGGCCAAACAAGATGGATGATAGTGCAGCACGTGAAGAATGGGGCTGGAAACCCCGATATGATCTTGCTGCCATGACCAAAGATATGTTAGAAAAATTGTCTGAGAAACTAAAGGTAAGGATATAAAACCGTATTTACATCAATTTCAACTTTGGAAAGGGAGGTAAAGATATGTCACTAAAGGTTAAAAAGGAGTTGGTTGCTCATCTGGATGAGCTCAAGAGAAAGGGAACGCTTAAGGGTAAAGAAACGATAATAACGGGAATAAAACCGGCAGAAGGTGAGAAAGGGCCCCGTTATTTCATTCAGGGTTACGGAGATAAAGAGTTCTTGAGGATGAACGCGAATAACTATCTCGGGATGTCTTTAAGAAAAGAGGTAATAGAAGCGGAAGAGAAGACTGCAAAAGAGTTTGGAGCGGGACCGGGCGCCGTGCGGTTTATAAGTGGGACCTATACTCCACACGTAGAGCTGGAGAAGAAACTCGCAGAATTTCACAACAAAGAAGCAGCTATGATATTCAGCTCTGCATACGCTACCGTTATGGGTATACTTTCTCCCCTTATCTCAAAAGAAACAATAGTCATAAGCGATGAACTAAACCACAACTGTATAATCAACGCCATAAGATTGTCACGTCCAAAGGATAAGAAGATATACAAACATAACGATATGAACGAATTAGAAAAGGCGATAAAAGAAGCCATCGGCAATTGCAAAAGAGTGATCGTGGTTACTGACGGAATCTTCAGTATGAGAGGTGACCATGCACCACTTCCAGAGATAGCAGGGTTATCTGAGAAATACGATCCGAATTTCGAAGAGGGCATAATCACAGTCGTCGATGATTCCCATGGAGTCGGAGCCATTGGAGAGACGGGAAGAGGAACGATGGAATACACGCACGAAGACAGGATCGATATATTGGTCTCCACGATGGGTAAGGCGCTCGGAGTCAATGGTGGATACGTGGTTAGCGATGCCAAGGTGATAGAATTCCTCCGTGAGACTGCTCCGTTTTACATCTACTCCAATCCCATCACCCCATCGGAGGCAAGTGCAGCCTTAAAGGCACTGGAGATCTTGGATAGCGAGGTTGGAAAAAGATTGTTGAGGCATCTTCATGAGATGACAAGACGTTTCGAACAGGGTTTGATCGATATGGGATACGAAGTCATAAAAGGCGAACATCCCGTTGTACCACTGATGATCAGAGATACTCAGAAGACTTCAGAACTCGTTAATTATCTGAAGGACAACGGTATATTGGCAACCGGGCTTAATTATCCTGTGGTTCCGAAAGGAGATGAAGAGATCAGATTTCAGATCTGTGCAGATCATACGGAATACGACATAGACTACGCACTGGAGGTGTTGAAGGAGTATAAAGAAGAACATTGATTTCAACATATTCGAAAAATCGTACACAGAGAGGAAAAGGGGGAAGGGGTTACGTGTGAGATGAAGTATAACCCAATTGGTATCTCGATAGTTCACCTTATCTATTCGACCTCTATAATTTTTCCATTGTTTAATCTCGATTTCTCTGCAGCAAAAGCCATGAAGTGGCTGTGCACAGCCTCTCTAATACTCGAGGGATTTGCCTTTGTAGCACCTTTTAGTAACTCTACAAAATGTGCCACCAGGCCCCAATCTCCCCCTCCATGACCGATCTCAGTTGAATTCACATTGAATTCATAAACGATCTTCTTCGGATCTGCAAATCTTATCACCTCAATTTCTCCCTTCTCGAATTCTCCTCTTATCTCTCCCAACGAACCGAAGATCCTTATCCTTCTGGTTATCTCACTGGAAAAGGCGGTCATAGTGAAGGTTGCCTTGACGCCATTCTCGAATGCCATGTTAACAACCTGATGGTCTACGACATCGTTATCACAGGAATAAACACATCTACCATAAGGGCCTTCTCTCAACGCCTTCAATCTTCCTTCATAAGATAGGTCTACAGATATAACGGAAACAGGCCAACCGATGTAATCCGTAAGATATATCTTTTTTGCAGAATATGGGCATTTACCCTCTATCTCAGAAGGACAATCGAGGCATCTATCCGCTGCTCCCTTTGGCTTGTTTCCCTTCTTAAAATATGTAAGTTCACCAAAGGATGAGATACTCTTGCATCTGGCACCTACGAGCCAATACAGAAGATCGAGGTCGTGGCAGCTCTTTGCAAGTATAGAAGGTGCTGAAG
>WFSK01000012.1 GCA_015486095.1 Thermotogae bacterium | reverse complement strand
GCTTCGCAACCGTTCACAGCACTTCCACATCAAGATATGTCCCCTACCTCATTTGCTATATGAGTCTCACAACAACCTCTTAACAACGATAGCAATTTGCTGAAAAAGAAATGGTGGAAGCGAGCAACGTGTTCGTTCACATTAGCGATGCATATCGAGATATCCCTCCTACCGAATCCTTGATGCATGCCGATATTCGTTTCTTGTCTTCACATCCATTACTTTACACAAACCTTCGAATTAGAACTGTTATTTCCCCTTTTATCTCTTTCCCTCTGTATTCTTCCACAGCCTTTGACAAGGAAAGCAACCGATATTCTTGATATAGCTTGGTCATCTCCCTCGCAATGAATATCTCTCTATCACCGAGAATATCCAATGCGTCTTTTAAGGTATCCCACAATCTATGAGGTGATTCATAAAAGACAAGGGTTGCTCGAATATCTGATATTTCTCTGAACAATCTTCGCCTTTTCTTTCCTCTGGGTAGAAAACCAAGGAATAAAACCCTTGATACCTCAAAACCACTTGCCGTAAGGGCAGTTGTCAATGCCGATGGACCTGGTACAACATCTATCTTAGCTTCTATCTCTCTGGCTAACAGTATAAGCTCCTTGCCCGGATCTGAGATAGAAGGCATCCCCGCATCGGAGATCAAAGCCAACCTTTTTCCCTCCATCAGCATATTTCTTAAAGACCTATTCCTCATTTTGGCATTGTGAGTATTGTAGCTCATCAGCGGAGTCTTGATCGAATAGACGTTGAAGAGTTTTTTTGCCTGTCGCGTATCCTCTGCTAACACCAAATCTACCTCTTTCAACACCCTTATAGCTCTAAGAGTGATATCTTCCAAATTCCCTATTGGAGTACCAACGATATATACTTCTCCAGACATTACGGCTTCATCTTTATCGACAACGTCATTATTTTACTGAGTAATGTGCCAGGGTTTGGTTTTTGGATCACCACTTTACCGTAACCCTCTATCTTCAACTGCATACCAGGATACTTTTTCTTCCACTGCTCGTATCTAACGAAGACATCCTTCAATGTCTTTCCTCGCAGATCTGGAAGGTAACTTTCACCACTCGAATTCATCACGTTTATCATATTTACAGGTGCTATATCTCCCGTAAGAGCAAATCTGTTACCTCTTTCGTAAGAGACGATTCTTTCTACCATTTCTCTGAATGCCGGAGCTGCTACATCCGCTCCATAATACTTACCTTTGGGATCATCCACGACTATTATTATAGAGTATTTCGGTGTGTCGAATGGATAAAAACCCACGAATATAGAATAGTACTTATTCTTAAAGTAGCCACCTTGGGGCGAGGGTTTTTGTGCCGTTCCGGTTTTACCGGCAACCTCTATGCCAGGCACGCTTGCTCTTATCCCGGTACCGTTCGTTACCACAGAGCGCAACATCTTTTTAACCGCTATCGCTGTATCCTCTGAAATGATTCGTCTCTTTTTCGTTTCGATATACCTTTCACTACCATCTGGCAACACTATCCTATCCACGATATGAGGTTTCACCATTACCCCACCGTTGGCTATAGTGGATATGGCATCTAAGAGCTGTAAAGCCGTGACACCTATTCCCTGTCCTATGGCGATCTCGGCATAATCTACAGCAGACCACTTGGAGGGAGGTCTTAATATTCCTCTCGATTCCCCTTCCAGGTCTACCCCTGTGAAATTACCAAAACCAAATGCGTGTAAGTATTTGTAAAATCCCTCTTCCCCTATATTGTCTACTATCTTCTTCGCAACATTGACAATGCCAACATTACAGGAGACGCGTACAGCATCTGCAACGGTAACCGTTCCATATTTATCTATGTCATGGATGATCACCCTCGATAAGGGAGAAGGTCTGATATAGCCCTTACTATAGAATGTATCTGTAGCCTTTACCGAGCGTGTTTCTAAACCTATAGAAACGGTTACAGGCTTTATGGAAGAACCTGGTTCGAATATATCACCTATAACAGATCCTATAGAGCCTGTGGATGCCATAGCCCTTATTCCACCATTCTTTGTATCCATAACGACTATTTCTCCTCCTGCTCCTTTATATTTATCTACAGTAGCCTTCAAGATATCTTCCGCCATACGTTGTATGTTCACATCTATAGTCGTGTACACCGTACCACCGTTCACCGCCGGTTTTTCTTCCAAAGTATCGCCGTATAACTTGTATTTTCCATGTCGGGCATACAAAAGTTCTCCCTTTATCTTAGGAGATAAGATCACATCATATTTCTTCTCCAAACCACTTATACCATAAGATGAACTCGTCCTGCCTATTATTTTGCTCAACGAAGGATACAGGAGGACTCTTTTATCGCTTGGTATCAAAACAACATTTTTGAAGCCATATCCTGCGATCGCTTTTGCCTGTCTCAGTGCTATACCACTACGGACGAGAAAGGTACCTCTATTGGAAGATAATACCCTTTCTTTAAGCCTCTTTGACAACGGAAATTGTGATTCGAGTTTTTCTAATATCTCGTTCTTTTGTTTTAAAGAAATGCCACCAACATCTACATATACATCGTATGCGATATCGTTGTTAACCAAAACAATACCATTGATGTCTCGGATAACACCCCTATGAGGGTATAAAAATACCCTCCCAATCCTATCAAATCTTTTTATCTTTGGAGGAAAGATGGAATAGGAAAAGAATCGCAAAGATATCACTAATGCCAATACGAAGACGATCGAACGAAAAATAGAACTTCTCTTCTTAAGCAGCTCTAAGTTCATGAACTTACTTACCTACTACATAATACGGTACACCTTTTTCCTTGAATACAAGGACATCGCTTGCGGTAGCCAATATCATATGACTTACGGTATTCAAACGATTCTGTAACAGTGCGATATTGCGTTCTACAGTTGCTGTCTTCAAATTCACATTCGTTATGTCAGCCCTCAATTTGTTGGTTTGTATACTCAGCCAAAGAGGAAAGAACAGCAATACCGAGAGGAGGATCGATACGATGGCATAGGTTATAGCAGTCTTAACCAATTCCAGAGAAGTAGTTTTCTCTTTTACTTCCGTAGCATCTTTTATCGATGAGTTCTTCTTTTTTACCAATATATCAGCCATCTTATCACTTCCCTATATCATACATACCTATCCTCATCTTCGCACTTCGCGAGCGAGGATTTCCTCTCACCTCATATTCCATAGGTTGTATCGGCTTTTTTGTTAAGATCTTTAACTTTTCATTCTCTCTAAAAAATCGCTTCACTATCCTATCTTCCAATGAGTGAAAGGATATAACGACTATCCTTCCGTTTATTTTCAATGAACTCGCAGCCGCATCCAATCCCTCTCTTAAAGCATCCAATTCATCATTAACGCAAATTCTAATTGCTTGAAATGTACGAGTCGCAAAGTGCCTCTTTCTCTTCCTCCTCGATACGGGTGGAGTAGCTTTTCTTATCGCTTCTACTAATTGAAGTGTCGTCTCTATGGGTCTATCTTCAACTATGCGATGTGCTATTCTCCTTGCAAATCGCTCTTCTCCGTATTCGTAGATCAACTGAGCGAGTTCTTTCTCTGGTGTTTTATTTATTATATCATAAGCACTCTTATCTTGTGTAGGATCCATTCTCATATCCAATGGACCTTCCGATGAAAAGCTAAAACCCCTACTTGGATCCTCTAACTGCATAGAAGAAAGACCAAGATCGAACAGAATGCCATCTACCTTTTCGATATCGAGTTCATTCAGAATATCTCTTAGTGCACGAAAATCCCCCTTTATCAAAGTTATCCTGTCGGCATATATCGATGATAGCCTTTGACGTGCGGTATTCAGTGCATGATCATCTTTATCTATCCCTATCAATCTTCCTCCATATGGTGCGATCTCCTCTAATATTGCTTTCGCGTGCCCACCCCCGCCAACAGTACAATCAACATATATACCACTCTTGTTCGTTATCAACCATTCTTTAACTTCTTTTACCATCACAGGGATATGCATCGCACAGTTCCTCCATCTGTTATCCTCATACATCGAAAAAGTCTTTGATCGCTTTCAGACACTCTTCCCAACGTGCTACCTTTACGTTCATCCCATCTGGTAGCGAACCAATCACCACACTACCGTAGAATTTCTTCAAGACCCTGTTATCAAGGCAGAGTACAGCTCCTCTATCATTGCACTTCCTTATCAACCTACCTATGCCTTGCTTCAGATCGAGGATCATCTTCGGTAGCATATACCCATTAAACCCCTTGAGTGAATTCAATTTGTTCGTTACGGGATCACTCGGGTTGTCAAAGGGAAGCTTTACTATAACCAGGATCTCGAGGGCAGTACCTGGTAGGTCTATCCCTTCCCACAGGCTCTTTACTCCGAATGCGATATCAAAGTCTGGAGTCCTGAATCTCGATATTACTTCCTGAGCATTCCCATCTTTCCCTTGAACTAATATGTTATAGCCCTCTCTCTTCACCTCATCCAAAACGGCGTACATATCATGATAAGAAGTGAAGAGTACCAGTGTTTTCCTGTGAACGTTAGATATCAAATTCGCTAAAACTCGAGAGATCGATACTATGTATCTCTTATATCCCCACTCCTTATGATCATATACTTCCGTATCCGAAGGGATGAGGAAGATAGCCTGTTCAGAGTAGTTAAAAACGGGAGGCAACTTCACAAATTCAAGCCTTATCTTCTCATCTTCATCCCATGAGTTCAAACCTAATTGTGATGCCACAAAAGAGAAACTATCGTTTACACTCAACGTTGCAGATGTAAGGATAACGCTCCTATAGGAATCGAAGATATCGAAGATATCCTCTGTGATATCTATCTTTCTTATGTTCAACGAAACATCGTCTTTCCTTCGCTCGACGTACTTTACCCATACATCGTTTTCACCGTTTATCAGGATATAAAGACCTTCTATCCATCTATCGAGTTTTTCGAACACATCTTTGAGTTTCAAGAGCAGCATAACATCATTCTCCGTATTAGTCTCACACTCGATCTTGTCTCCCAGTTTTTCCTTCACCCTCGTTACGACATCCATACATTCCATCAAAGCCAATCTCAATTCTTCTGCCATATCGTTATGCTCTGTTTTCCATGGTATTGTTCCCATCGCTTCAAACCCTGCAAAGAGTAACTTTAGATGCTCTGAAATCCGATCCAATATGCTATCAAACCGCTTCGACTCCTTCACTAACTCCTCCGTATTTCCACCAAAGATCGCCAAGAAGCATTCGCTCATCAAACCCTTAGAACGTCCACTCCGTTCGTCGAATATCGAAAGGGAATTTATGAAATTCTCGATCTCCCTATAAGAGAGAATGTACCCGAGGGTAGATATCGCTATATCTGCAAAGCGATGTGCTTCATCTATTACCAGATGGTCAGCAACGGGTAAAATACGCACCTCATCTGTATCACCTCGCATAGTATGTTCCGATAGAAGTAAGGAATGATTTACGACCAATAGATCACTATCCCTCGCCTCCTGTCTTACCTTGAATAAAAAACATCTATCCTTGAAGGGACAAAGTCTTCCAATACAATCTTCCTTAGATGAGGTAAGAGAAGACAACCGATCTACATCGATGTAGTAACGCGCTCTTCCGTTTACAGCCTGAATATCTCCATCTTCGGTTGCGGAGATCCATCGTTCGAGAAATGCCAACCACAACTGAGTAGAAGTATCATCTTCAAGGCCGATCTGCTGACCTGCAGTCATAGAATTCATCGCTTTTAACAGACAGAGGTAGTTCGATCTCCCCTTGAGAAGACGGACCTTGAGTTTCGAAAGGCCTCCCACTGCTCTCTTCGCCACAGGAATATCTTTATTGAGGAGTTGCGATTGTAAGACCTTTGTCTTCGTCGAGATGATAGCCTTCGAATTGTTATCACGAATATCGAAGAGTAAAGGTATGAGATATCCTAAGGATTTCCCCGTACCGGTGTCCGCCTCGATGAATTGAACTTTACCTTTTTTCAAGGCACCTGCGACACATCTAGCCATATCTATCTGAGGTTTTCTCTCTTCATAGCCTTCCAATATCTTCGACAACTGACCATTATTCTCAAAGACATCTGATAATTCTGCGACTTTCTCCTGCTTCACTTCTTTCTCCTTTGCTTGAGAAAGAAAGGAGGCATTTGAGAGCGCATATTCCAAAATCCTTTTTTCAAATCTATTCTTTCTCTCCCACAATTTTTCCACCCTATCATATCCATCCCTATTCCTGATGTGGGTCATAAGATATTCGAGGGCACTTACGCCATTGGAAATAGAGAAATCATCTATATATTTCTCGAATATCGGAGGTTCCCCTGTAGGAAAAATGAATACGGAAAGCATCGAGAGGTCTACGATCGGTAATGCCGTGGACAACTTTTCTTCTTCTATGCGAGAACGGACTACAATAAATGAAATCTGCCTTTTAAGGTATGATGTCAGATCAGATGTATGTATACGCTCTACCCACTTGGTCGTACCTATTTCTACTTCATCATCGGATACGAAATTTGCAACGATGAATTCACCTATATGATCCATTTAAATCAACGTAATATAGCTCTAAAATGGAGTAATCCTTCGTTCCCCCAAAATACCTGGAATACTATAAGGTTATTTTCTCCCATCTGAAGGGCCTTTTGGAAAATATCTTTCGTATTCAACATCCCTACCATAAATGTAGGGTTCGGCTCTAAGACGGATTTCAAGATGCTAAAAAACTCGGTTTCTCCATAAGTCTTCTGTGGAGTCGCTATCAAATCAGAAAGATATTCTTCATCGACTCCACTGAGGCGTACGATCACTCTCTTGTTATCCAAAAAAACTACGGTTGAAGATGCTGGATTATCGGGATTGATGGTGTAGATAGTACCACCGTACTTACTCACCTGTTTTGTTGGATGTTTAGATATGAGATCGAGTATGATCTGTTTTCCTTTAGCACCTTTTATCGTTGCCATGAAATAGGCCGTTGGGGTAGCCAGCCCACTTGTGTTTTCATTAGCAGTAGAGGTAGGAGATGCATTGAAAGTAAGAACGATTGCTCCACCACCATTCATCGCATCCTTTATATCTTGAATACTGATATCTCCTGGCATATTGAAATTCCATTCCTTCCACTTCGAGAGAAGATAAGGGAGGTCTTTTATGTTCACAGCAACCGCCCCTTGAAACTCTGTGGATAGACCCTTTATTATCTTCAGAGGAGAAGCAAAACATCTCTTTACTTCTTCTTCTGATAAGAGATATTTTCTCTTCAACCTCGAAGACATATCAAAGATATACGAACCTTTAGCGAAATACCCTCTGAATATGAGAAGATCAGCGGGTGATTTTTTATCAGATACACGTGCAAATCCATCTATCCAATCGTTCGAATCTTGCACAATGTAAGCAGCATATGGTGTAGACAGTATATTCGGTTTTAGATCTGTATAACTATCTATGCATTTTTTGAGTAAACCTTCGTTGGAGACCAACAGATAAAATTTCGCCGTGGGATACAAGAAAAGCGTGTCTTTCTCATTCGAACGAAAGGCATAATATGTTTTTTTATTATATATCCTACTCTCTATTTGTCCCCCCGCAAAGAAAACTTTCTCAATAGCCACTTTAACATCATCCAAACTGGAAGAGGCCGGCAATATGATACCCAAACCGTTGATCACCTTTCTCATCTCTTCCTTTATCACTCTTTCCGGCTTTTTGCCTTCTATGTCCGATGCTGTCAAAGTTATGGTCCCAAAGATCAGACCATTCGTTTCTATCAGTTTCACGAGGGCATCGGTATTGACTTCCTGTTGGAATTTTATCTGATTTATCTGTTGCTCAACCAACATCTCAACGCCCAGTCCGTTTAGAAACAGATCACCCGTAGGTAAACCCTTCAACGTATTGTAATTCTCAGAGTTGTTTTGAAATCTCAAAACCCAGTTAACATTCGCCGGTATGAATTTTGCCATATCTTGAAAAGACGCAAACGAGAATGATATGGTTATGAATACGAATAGAGCTACTAAGCAAAACGCTTTCTTCATTAAGATCACCTCTTTATGAAAATTTTCTATATACCGATTATATCATAGACAGATACCCGTCGTAAGAGAAAGTTCAGTGAGAACTTTAGCAAACACAACAAATATATTTTTACTTACTATATAAAAAACATCTCACAAAATGCCCAGAGGATACCTTTTCTAAATTAGGCACTTCTTCCGAACATATCTTCGTAGCATAGGGACATCTTGGATAAAATCTACAACCTTTTGGGGGATCAACAAGGTCGGGTATTTCTTCTCCTACTACCAGTCTTTCCGGCCTTAAAGATTCCTCGGGTTTAGGTGCCGCTTTTTTCAGTAGCTTAGTGTAAGGATGAAGTGGGTGCTCTATTATTTCATCAGATGGACCTAATTCCATTAACATGCCTGCATACATGATCGCTATCCTATCTGACATATAATGAGCACCGGCTAAATCATGTGTTATATACAGGTATGATAATCCTTCTTTTTCTTTGAGATCGAGCATAAGATTCATTATATCCAATCTTATCGATACATCTAACATCGATGTTGGTTCATCGGCAAGCACCAATTTGGGTTTCACTGCCAACGCTCTTGCTATTCCAATCCGTTGCCTCTCACCTCCGCTTAACTCGTAAGGATACTTATCGAGAAAAGATTTTGCTGGAATTAATTCGCATTCCTCCAACAAATATCCTATTTTGCTCTCGATTTCTTTACCTTTAACCAACCTATGTATTTTAAGAGGTCTCGATATCATATATCTCACTTTATGCAATGGATTAAGGGAAGCAAAAGGATCTTGGAAGATCATTTGTACATTTTTCCTATATTTTAGTAAACGTTTTCTACTCATCTTGGTAGGAACTATTTCCCCAAAGAGCTTTATTTCCCCAGAAGTGGGTTCATAGAGCTTGGCTATCACTCGCGCAGCGGTTGTTTTTCCACTACCCGATTCGCCTACTAAACCAAGAACCTCTCCAGAACCGATGCTAAAACTCACCTTTTCAACTGCATGCACGTACTTCGGCTTAAAAAGATGGCCTACATTAAAATATTTAACTAAATCCCTTACTTCCAACACTGTTTTCATTTTATCGCCTTCATTTGTATAGATGGCATGCGACAAAGTGTCCCTTCTCGACCTCAATATATGGTGGAGATATATTCTCACATATAGGCATCTTCTTCGGACACCTCGTTGCAAAAGGACATCCTTTTATTTCCTCCGACAATTTTGGCGGATGTCCTGGTATGCCATGCAATCTTTTCCTTTTTCCGCTAAGAGGGGGGAAAGAGTTCATCAAACCTTCTGTGTAAGGATGCATAGGTTTAGCATACAATTCTGCGGATGGTGCTTTTTCGACAATCCTACCTGCGTACATAATAGCGAGCGTATCACTTATTTCAACCAACAATGATAGGTCATGTGTTATAAATATAATTGAAAAACCCAACTTTCTCCTTAATTCATCGATCTCTTGTAAGATGATCCTTTGAACGACGACATCGAGAGCAGTTGTTGGTTCATCCATGATCACCAATTTAGGATTCAATGATAAGGCGCTTGCTATAACAATGCGTTGTTTCATTCCTCCACTCAGCTGATGAGGATATGCATCGAGAAACTCGGAGGAAACATTTACGAGTTTAAACAGCTTTTTTGTATGAGCGAGTAGTTCTTCTTTGTCCACATTTACATGTGCAGTAATACCATCAAAAATTTGATCCTTTATCCTTAAGACGGGGTTCAACACATTCATAGAACTCTGAAATACTATGGAAAAATCCTTCCATCGGAGCCTCCTGATCTCTTCCTTACTAAGATTTGCCAAATCTTTGCCCATGAAGAAGACAGAACCTGAAAATATATGTCCTGGCGGTCTTAAAAGTCCAGTAATAGAAAAGGCAAGTGTGGATTTTCCGCAACCCGACTCCCCTGCTATTCCAAGGAATTCTCCTTTTTCGACTTCGAAACTCACATCATTCACAGCGTGAACTAAGTTATCTCCCCAAGTGTATCCTGCATTCAATTCGTTAACTCGTAATATCATTCTTGTCCCACTCATGCTCTTTTTAATCGTGGATTTGTAATCTCATCGATTGCAAAGTTCACCATCGCAAGCGATACTCCCAATAAAGCTATACATAAGCCAGGTATAATAAACCACCACCATGCTCCTAACATAAGTGCCTGGTTGTTTTGGGCCCAGTATAGAATCGTTCCCCATGTCACTACGTTTACATTACCCAATCCAATAAACTCAAGAGAAGCTTCAGTCAATACAGCGTATAGCATTGTTCCAAAAAAATTGGCAGCAACGAGTGATAGCATATTGGGGAAGATTTCGAAAAATATGATTCTAATTGGATGTTCTCCCAGAACAACTGCTGCTTTCACAAAATCCCTATTTCTCAATGTCATCATCTGAGAACGAAATACCCTCGCACCCCATGCCCAACCAGTTATTGATATCACAAATACAATCGGTGTTACTCCTTTTACTGCAATGTAAGCGGCTATGACAATTATCAAGGGTAATCCTGGAATTATCAAAAAGATATTTGTTATCGTTGTCAAAATATCATCTATTATTCCTCCAAAGTATCCAGCACTCAGTCCTATGATTAGAGAAAATATACTGGTAATGATCCCGCATTCTACCCCAACAAGTAGTGATAATCTCGCCCCCCAAACAACTCTGGAGAATAAGTCCTGTCCATACGTGTTAGTTCCAAACAGGTGTGACCATGAAGGGGGTTGCACAGGTAAAGATACCATCTCACTTGGCGAGTATGGAGCAATGAGAGGTGCGAGAATAGCAACCAATATGAAAAACAATATCACTATAGCCCCAAAAGCCGCTTTTTTTATTTTAAATATTGATATAATCTGTTTTATTAACTTATGATTCATCCTGTTTGCTTTCATTCCTTCCCTCCACTACGCACCCTTGGATCGAGTAATACATACGTAACGTCTGCCAAGAAATTAGCAACTAAAACCGCTAATGATATAAACAGAAATATTGCTTGCATAAGAGGATAATCCAGACTCTCAACTGCTTGATATAAAATGTACCCTACTCCTGGATAGGAAAAAACCATCTCGGTTAATAGTGAACCCCCGATTATAAAGCCCAATGCCATTGCAAATCCAGTCATATTAGGTAATATAGCATTTCGTGCTCCGTATTTATACATGATCTCTTTCTCTTTCAATCCTTTTGCAGCAGCAAAGGTTATGTAGTCCTCTGATAGTACAGAGATCATGTTGTTTCTCATCGTTAAGATCCAGCCTCCACTGGCTGCTACTACTATTGTAAATGCAGGAAGAATCGAGTGGTAAAGTATGTCAAGGACTTCTTTGAAGCCAATAAATTTCCCTGAGGAACCACCAGCGAGTGGAAACCAACTGAGTTTGAATGAAAAGAGGTACAGAAATAAGAGAGCAAGCCAGAAATATGGTATTGATTTTAGAAACAATCCGATCGGCACACTCATATCGGCTAAGAAATTGTTTCTCTTCCAGGCTGATTTTATACCTAAAAGTGTCCCAAGGGTGAACGCAATGATCGTTGATGTTCCCACAAGTCCAAGGGTCCATGGGATCGATTGAGCTAACATGCTTTTTACAGGCATAGGAAAGTAAGTAATAGAAATACCGAAGTTTCCTTTCATAGTATTTTGAATGTATCTAAAATATTGAACAAATATGTTTTGATGAACGTCTATTCCAAATGCAATTTTAAGGGCATTCATTGCCTGAGGTGTTATCTTTCCTCGAAACTTCGCTACCATGACTTCCGCCGGATTCCCAGGCATAAGACGGGGCAAGATAAAGTTTATCGTCAATGCTGCCCATATCGTCAAAAGCAAGAACATGATCTTCCTTATCAAATACTTCATTTACACATCACCTTACTCAAATAGTAAAACTCCAGGGAGATATACTCCCTGGAGAGAGATTCATTTCAAGTGAACATGCGTAAGTATCACAAGTCTGGAATACGGATAACAGTAAAAGTTTTCTTTTGTTGGCCATCCAACAAATCGTCGTGTATTATACTCATACCAAGTAGGCCCATAGAACAATGGTATTGATGGGACCTCGGTGAGCATGATTTTCTCTATCACACTCATAGCACGTTTCTGGAGGGTAAAGTCAGAAGTTTCTTTTATTATTCTAAGCATAGCATCTGTAATCGGATCCTCCCAGCGTTCATAGTTTGATACAGCAGTTTTACCGATCGGTGCAGAACCTTTGCTATTCAACCTACCATTATAATGAAAGTAAGGTGATGGACCAGCTACAGTCCACATCAACGCCATATCAAAGGAACCGGTGCTTAAAGAGGCTCTATAAGTCGAATAGGTAACTGATTTAACGTTTATCAAAATACCTATCTTTTTTAGATCCTTGGCTATGAGCTGAGCATCTGTTACCCAATCTGTCCATCCAGTAACAGTCAATAGAGTAGCAGATAGTTTCTTACCTCCCTTATCAACGAATATTCCATCAGTACCTCTCGTGAAACCAAGGTTTTTGAGTATTTCAACAGATTTTTCTGGATCGTACTTATACACGAGAGGTTTCAGTGTAGGATCAAACCATTTGTCCATAAAAGATGGTAGTAAAGCAGTTGGATGAGCAGGAGCTCCATATCCATACTCGCCGATCTTCGATATCCTTTCCTTATTTATTGCCATAGCTATAGCAAGCCTTACTTTTGCACTTGCGAATAGGGGTTTTTGGTTGTTAAGAAGCAGCAATATTGTACTGCCGGGAGGAAACCAGTAGTGAAAATTCTCAGGGTCATGAGCAACATATGTTTTCTCAATATCTGGTATGAAGTAACCTCCCCAATCTAGTATTCCTTTTGCTAACGCCATTGTAGCCGTAGTATTCGTGGTGTATATAACGAATTTCAATCTTTCTACGTAAGGTTTACCCTTCTGCCAGTAATTTGGATTTCTCTTGAAAGTATAAGTTGAGCCTGAAAATTTATCGAAGACAAAGGGCCCACTTCCAATAGGAGTAGGATTCGTCCATGTTACAGGATCCTTTACTTTAGACCATATATGCTCTGGGACTATTAGCGTTGAGCTTATGTACGCCTGAACTGGAATATTTGGTTTATCAAAGGAAAAGATCACTGTATTCGGACCATCGGCACTTACGTTCTGTAAGCCACTTGACCATATACCATTCAGGTCTAAAGCTGGATATTTCTTCATCAACTGGAAAGTGTAAACAACATCTCTCGAAGTAAGGGGTATTCCATCTGACCACTTTACACCCTCTCTAATCTGGTAGACCAGTTTTAGGTTCTTGTCTTCCCACTTATAAGAAGTCGCAAGCCATGGTATCTCTTCTCCATTCAGAGGATTTATAGATATTAACGGTTCATATGTAACATATACTCCATAGAGCGATGTTGGAATAAATGGATTAAAAATGCGTGCTGGTGATGGGCTAGCTGCTCCTCCTGTTAGAGTTAAAGTACCTCCATACTTGATCCCAGATGCAAAGAGAGAAACACCCAAAATCACGAAAAACAACAAAATAAGAAAAAATCCTTTCCTTTTCACTCAAAATCCCTCCTTCAATATTTGTGCCTAACCGATTGCAACTACTGTACAGCTTTTAATCTATAATATCATCTCCTTCCTATGTAGATTGTTCTATCTGATGGATTGAGTAGATAGAGAAAAGTGAAATACATCTTGCAAAAGCACAGCCGCGGCGCCCATTGATTCAAAATTTTCACTGAGAGAAGCTGGACAGATTTTCAACCCATCAGTTAGCGTATTCAGTGCTCGTTTAAGGACCAGGTTTTCAACCGCCGAAAGTAGAAATTGGTTATCCCTTGCAACCTTTCCACCAATAATAATAATATCGGGATTAAATAGATTAACAAGATCAACAATTCCTATTGATAAATAAGTCGCTATTTCTTCCATAATATCCTTAGCCAATCGATCCCCTTCTTTCAGGGCACGATGAAAAATCGTAGGTGTAATCTTAGTCATATCCCCATTTGTCAGTTCTAACATCATTGTATGCTTCTCCCTTGTTATTGCAGAAATGACCTTAGAATATATAGCAGGCCAACTCACATAATTTTCGAGACATCCTTTATTTCCACAATCACAGCGAATTCCATCCTTATCTATGCTTACATGACCGAGCTCTCCTGCCCCTCCCCAACTGCCATGAAAGATGGATCCATTAACAATGATCCCAGCTCCCACTCCATCACCGATTCTAACATACACCAAATTTTTGAATTTGGTGTATGCTCCAAAGTTATTTTCTGCCAATGCAATCGCATTCGTATCGTTCTCCAACCATG
>WFSK01000011.1 GCA_015486095.1 Thermotogae bacterium | reverse complement strand
GTTATGAATGTGGCGGCGTTTAAGGAAGAACGCTCGCCACTGACCAGCGGAAAGTCGAGTGAACGAGCGAGAAATGCCTGCACCATCCCTGAACAGATCACACATCATAATCCTGCAAAACCAACCGAATCAAACTTAGGGTACACTCACGCCTGCCTCAAAACAACGATATACTTACCCCACAACTACTGATGGGTTTTGATTTGCTGAGAAAAATGATATACTCAGTATTGAATATATCATTAGGGAGGTGATGACCTTGAAACGAGCAGTCATTTTTCTCGTTGTCATATCGGTACTTATATCTATTCTTTCTCTTGCGGAGAACATTACCGTATGGTTCAGCTGGGAGGGGCAAAGGCAATTCCAATCGATCGTGGATGAATTCAATGCTGCTCATCCGAATTCCCATGTGACCCTGGTTTACATCCCCAAGATGATCCAGAAGTTGAGAATAACTCTCAGCTCTGGTGGCCATTTACCGGATGTGGCTCTTGTTAGAAATAATGACCTCGGTATTCTGGTGGATGCTGGGGTTATAGAACCCGTGGGTAAGGTAGACACAACTCCTCCGTTTTACAAATCGTTTCTCGTAAACGGCGTTGAATATGCCTATCCTTACTACGCTGATGTGCAGGTTGTCTATATGAACAAAGACCTGTTTAAGAACATCCCTTTCCCATCTTTGGATTGGCATCTGTCTGATCTCGAAAGAATAGCGAATAAACTCAAAGAAAATGGACATATAGGGATCGTCTTTTCGAAAACGTCTCCATATTTTTTCAATTCTTTCAATGCGGCGTTCAACGACGGGAAGATCCCGGAAAAAGATGGTATTGTTCTCGTGAATACCCCTGGTACCCTGAAAGCCGCTGAGCTTTTCAGATCGTTGTTTAACGAGAAGAAGATAGCGGTATCCTATAGAAAGATGACACTTATAAATGCATTCAAAACGGGAAAAGCTGGTATGATGTTGATGGGTTCTTTCTTGATATCGGATTTTCTTAGGTCCAAGGTGAATTTCACCATATTTCCTTATCCCACACTCGATGATGGGACTCCAATACCACCGGTCTTCGATTCCAAGGGATTTGTAGTCTTCAAGAAGAGTCCTGTGGTAAAGGAGTTCATCGACTACGTGACTTCAGAAAAGGTAGAAGAGGACTTCTGTAGACGAAATTACAAGATCCCGGCTAACAGAAAAGCACTCTCGATCCTCGAAAATGAAGATGAATTCTTCGAGATAATGGGTATGAGTGTGAAAAGAGCCTTAGTGCTCCCAACGAGCAGGGTTTTTAAGGATGCGTATGTCCGTGCCATATCGACGGCGTTAGACTTATATTTAAGTGATAAACTTTCACTTGAAGAGGCATTTTCAAGAGCGCAAGAATATATCGATCGATACAAATGACTTCGTGTGGAAGGAAAGCAGAGTGGATAGGTACACTGTCTTGAAGGACTCCGCTCGAAAGAAAGCAAGAGATGCAAGGGTAAGCGATTACGTTATGGGCATAGGCTTGTGTGCAGTGGTACTCGATGATGGAAGAGCAGGAGTTGCCTATACGGATAGAAAGGCGATCCCCTGGGGTTGTTCCCTCTACGATGAATTACCGAGACGTAATATCCCTGTTGAAGAGTTCATAGAGATGTTCGATTCCAGTGATACTTTAATGAGATCCCTTGGAATGGCGGCTATAAATGCCTGTATAAACTTCGGAGAATTTGAGGTAGCCGATATCATGGAGAAGGTTGAGATCCTCAATTCAGATGTCGTAGGTATGATCGGTTATTTCGATCCCATGATCGAAGATATAAAAAGGCGGGCAAAACTACTCTACATATTCGAGAAAGAGAAAATGCCTGGTACACTCCCTCCCAATAAGATACCCGACCTCGTTCCAGAATGTGATGTCCTTCTCGTTTCGGCTACGACCGTTATAAACAGGACGTTCGATTCGATCATCGAATGTGCTAAGACGGATAGAATAGCAATGCTTGGGCCATCGACTCCGATATGTCCAGAGGCATTCCCTGAGGTCAGTGTTTTCGGTGCAACATTCGTTACACCCGAAGCCTTGCAAACGATATATCACGGAGGTGGAACGAGGAATCTGTACAGAGAAAAGACCGGGAAGAAGGTTGTATTCGTGCCTGAAAATGGCCCTTCTTCGAAGAGAATGGTATAATATGGTTTGAGTTACTCAAAGGGGGTTGAGTTACTCAAGGAGATAATATGATGTTTTTTTCATTACAACCCAAGCATAACCGGGAGAATCTCTACGATAGGGAAGAAGAACTTAAAGCGTTGGAACGCTCTATCAGTGACGAACGCATGATAATATTGAGCGGAATCAGACGAATAGGAAAGACGTCCTTGTTGAAGGTATTCTTAAACGAGCAAAGGAACCCATATGTGTTTTTGGATTGTCGGAACCTTATAAAAAACAACAGAATCGATAGAGAGAATTTCAACAGAGCCTTCTTAGAAGGCATTAAAAATGCATTGGAGAAGGATAAATTGGGGAAGATATTGGAACTGATCTCGAGCATAAAGATATCTGGATTCGAGATCACACTGAGAAACAGGAAAGATACCTCTGCGACTCTCTCCGACCTGCTTTTGAACGTAGATCGAGCACTTGAGAAGAAAGGGAGAAAGATCATCTTAGCACTCGATGAGGCCCAAAACCTCCGATTCTATGGCAGAGGTGGAGGAGATCTCCTCAACCTTCTGGCCTTTTCTTACGATCACCTATCCAATGTCGTTTTCATCCTTACGGGGTCAGAAGTTGGACTGCTCCATGATTTCTTGAAATTGGATGATCCCGAAAGGCCACTCTTCGGAAGGTATGTTGAGGAAATAGCTCTCCAGAGATTCACAAGAGAAAAGTCGGTAGATTTTCTATATAAAGGTTTTGAACAAGCCGGGATCGAGCCGAAAGGGGATGAGATCGAAGAAGTTGTAAGAGAGCTGGATGGAATCGTAGGATATCTCTCCATATACGGTTATATAGTATACACACATAAGGATTGGCATCTTTCTTTTGAGAAGACTACCGAAATGGCCTCTCGGCTCGTTGAAAGTGAAGTAAAAGAACTCGTTAGGCGATCGAGAAATTATGGCTATGTCATGAAAGCCGTGGCTTTTGGTATGGAGACATATTCTACCATTAAAAAATATATTGAATCCAATTTCGGTGGTATAACGGATCAGACTCTGAGCAACAACCTTTCATCGCTAATCAAGCAAGGTTTTTTGGAATATCATTACAAAGAATCGAAGAAGATCTACGATATTCCAGATCCCGTGGTCAAAAAGGTTTGTACACATCTGAGGTTGAATCCCCTTTAGAGGATATTGAAGATAAATGAATAGAGGTGAGGATATGCTTGCAGATGAGATCTTGGTTAAAGCACGAGAATATGAAGGAGAGATGACACGGTTTCTACGTGACATCGTGGCTATTCCAAGCTACTCAGGGCAGGAGAAGGCAGTCATCGATAGGATAGCAGATGAAATGCGTGAAGTCAATTTCGATGAGGTTAAGATCGATGGGCTCGGAAATGTATTTGGCAGGATAGGAAGAGGTAAGACGATCATCGCGATGGATGCACACGTGGACGTTGTTGGTGTCGGAGACCTAACCCAATGGAAATACGATCCCTTCGAGGGAAAGTTGGAAAATGGGATCGTGTTCGGTAGAGGGGCAGGTGATCAAAAGGCGGGTATGGCATCGATGGTTTACGCTGGTAAGATCATAAAGGATCTGGATTTAGAAGGTGATTACACCCTTTACGTAATTGGTTCGGTTATGGAAGAGATATGTGATGGTCTATGCTGGCAGTACATCGTTAAAGAGGATAAATTCAGGCCCGATTATGTGGTGATCACCGAGCCGACTAACCTTAACATCTATCGAGGTCATAGGGGAAGAATCGAAGTACGGATTCGCACAAGGGGTAGATCAGCACATGCCGCCATGCCGGAGAGGGGAGAGAATGCGATATACAAGATGGCTCGTATCGTTCTCGGTATCGAAAGACTGAACGAACGGCTCAAATCCGACCCGTTTCTCGGGAAGGGTACCATCGTAGTCTCGCAGATATTCTTCAAGTCTCCTTCCGAAAATGCTGTCCCGGATGAATGTGTCGTACATGTAGATCGCAGGCTCACCAAAGGGGAGACGAAAGAGAGTGCCATATCGGAGTTAAAGGAAGTCATAAGGGAAAGTGGAGTCGATGCCGAGATCATCGAACAGACTTATGAAGGCGTGGCGTACACGGGCAGAAAATATTCTTCTGAGAAATACTTCAGGACATGGGTGATGGATGAAGATTCCGATATCGTTCGCTCAGCTGTGGAGACCTACAAGGCGCTCTTCAAGGCTGAACCGAAGGTCGGTAAATGGAATTTCTCAACGAACGGTGTCGCAACGGCTGGACTTTTTGGGATACCAACGATAGGCTTTGGCCCAGCCAACGAGATCTACGCACATAGCCCCGATGATCAGACACCTGTAGAACACCTTGTTAAGGCAGCAGCATTTTACGCCTATTTTCCCCAAGTCGTGATAAAAAGGAGGTGAGTAACTGGCTTCTTGCATGCCCACCTGTTATCGAGTGTTGATATCTTTCGAAGGGAGGAAGTGCTATGAAAAAGTTATTCGTGGTGTTGGTATTACTCTTAGTTAGTATTTTTACATTTGCTTCGTCTTTAAAAGTGGCTTTTATCTATGTAGGCCCCGTAGGCGATGCTGGATGGACGTATGCCCATGACCTTGGAAGGAGACAAGCGGAAAAGGTATTCGATGGTAAGGTTAAGATAACGTACATCGAAAGTGTACCAGAAGGAGCTGAAGCGATCAGTGTACTCAAGTCTCTTGCCAATCGTGGTTTTAAACTCATCTTCACAACGAGTTTCAGTTATATGGAACAAACTGCTCAAGTCGCCAAGCAATTTCCAAACGTGATATTCGAAAATTGTTCTGGATACTTGAAATCCAAAAATATGGGAAATTACTTCGGCAGGATCTACCAATCGGAATTTCTGGTAGGTATCGTTGCCGGTACCATGACGAAGGCAGGTAAGATCGGCTATGTTGCCGCGTATCCGATACCCGAAGTCGTAAGAGGAATAAACGCCTTCACACTCGGGGTAAGGACGGTCAACCCGCGTGCAACTGTACATGTCGTATGGGTGAACAGCTGGTACGATCCCCCAACTGAGAAGGAAGCTGCGTTATCGTTGATAAATGCTGGATGTGATGTCATAAAGTCAGAAACTGACTCTGCTGCTCCACTTCAGGCTGCCGAGCAGAATCACGTGTACGCCATCGGATACAATACGGACATGCGTAAGTTCGCACCAACGCATTTCTTGACATCTGCTATCTTCAATTGGGGTTCGTTTTACACGAAGACTATAAAAGAGGTATTTGATGGTACATGGAAATCTGAAAGCTTTTGGGGAGGATTAGAAACGGGCATTGTCGATATCGCCCCGATGACTGATTTAGTATCTCCTCAAACCCAGAGACTTGTAAAAGCGATGAAAGAAGCATTGGAAAATCATACCTTCCATGTCTTCGATGGACCTATTTATGATCAAAAGGGAAGGATAGCTATCCCTGCCGGGCGGACAGCATCTGATAAAGATCTGCTCTCCATGAACTGGTTTGTACAAGGAGTCATAGGTAGTGTACCGAAGTGATTAAGGTGTAAAAGGAGGTATGTGCATGAAATCTAAACTCACGCTTTTGATAATTCTGATCTCGTTGATCGGCTTTATGATCTTCGCTGCTCCATTGAAGATCGGTTTTATCTTCGTCGGACCGATCAACGATAACGGTTGGACTCAGGCACATTATGAAGGTGGAGTAGTGGCACTTAAGAAGGCATTTGGTGATAAGGTGAAGATCACTTACATCGAAAGTGTTCCAGAGGGGGCACCATCGTTGAACGTACTCAACTCACTCGCAGCTCGTGGATACAAGCTCATATACGCAACGAGTTTTGGATATATGAATCAGGTGGTTCAGGCATCGAAGAAATATCCGAACGTGATCTTCGAGATGTGTTCTGGGTATGAATTAGGGCCAAACCTCGGTGAATATTTTGGCAGGATGTACGAACCTAGATACCTTTCCGGATTGATCGCTGGTGCCATGACGAAGGCAGGTAAGATCGGTTACGTTGCTGCATATCCCACTCCTGAAGTTGTAAGGGGAATAAATGCCTTTACGCTTGGAGTAAGAGCAGTAAATCCTCACGCGACAGTTCATGTCGTGTGGACCTTCACTTGGTTTAACCCACCTGTGGAAAAAGATGCTGCGCTCAGTTTGATCAATTCGGGTTGCGATGTACTGGCCCAGCATCAGGATTCTCCCGCTGCTGTGGAGGCTGCACAGAACAGAGGTATATATGCTATAGGATACGATTCGGCTAACATGGGTAAGTTCGGTCCAGATGCTTATCTGACAGCACCTATCTGGGATTGGTCAGCATTCTACGTGCCGAATGTCAAATCCGTGTTAGATGGTACCTGGAAGTCTGAATCTTACTGGAAAGGCATGGAAAGTGGTATCGTTAAACTCGCTCCTATGAGTGATCTTGTTCCCACAACGGTAAAAAGATTAGTCAAAGCAATGGAAAAAGAGATCGTAACTGGAAAATTCCATGTCTTCGAAGGCCCTATATACGATCAGAATGGGGAACTCAGGGTGCCAGCAGGAAAAGTCATGAGTGATGATGAATTACTATCCATGCAGTGGTTCGTAGACGGAGTGGTAGGAAGAATACCCAAGAAGTGAAAAGGAACGGATTATGAGTGATGTAGTACTTAGACTCTCCGGGATCGTTAAATCCTTCCCCGGGGTTCTTGCTAACGATCACGTGGACTTCACCCTCAAGAGGGGTGAGGTCCACGCCCTTCTGGGTGAAAATGGCGCTGGAAAAACGACATTGATGAATATAGCATACGGTATATACAAACCGGATGAAGGTGATATATACGTTGATAATAGAAGGGTTAAGATAACTTCTCCTCATCGTGCTATGGAATATGGGATAGGTATGATTCAGCAGCATTTTAGCCTTGTTCCATCGTTTAGTGTTGCCGAGAATATAACATTAGGTCTCAAGGAATTCGGTATCTTTCCAAAGATGGAATCAGTGAAGAAAAAGATCGAATCTTTATCACAAAAGTTCGGACTCGACGTTAGTGCGGATAGTCACATCTGGCAGTTGTCTGTTGGAGAACAACAACGTGTCGAGATATTGAAGCTCCTCTACATGAATGCTCGAATAATGATATTGGATGAACCAACCGCTATACTCACTCCTCAAGAGACGGAAAATCTTTTCAAAACGATACGAGAAATGGTGAAAAATGGCGCTTCTGTTATATTTATAAGTCATAAACTCAAAGAAGTGCTTAAGATCTCCGATCGGATCACCGTTATGAGGCATGGTAGGATGCTCGATACGATTCCAACGAGCGTTGCCGATGAAAGGATACTTGCCAGGAAGATGGTAGGGCGTGATGTGCTCCTGAAGGTCTCGAAAAAACCTTCATCTCCTGGGAGAGAGATACTCGAAGTCGAGAACTTGTGGTCTCGTGGAGATAAGGGTCAATATGCGATTCGTGGTGTAGATTTAAAAGTGAGATCGGGAGAGATTCTTGGAATAGCTGGTGTTGAAGGTAATGGGCAGCGTGAACTCGCGGAGTCCATATATGGCCTGAGAAGATATACCGGACGGGTTGTGATAGATGGAGAGGATATGCTTCCTCTCGATGTTACAAGCAGGATAAGAAGAGGAGTTGCGTATATTCCCCAGGATAGGAAAGGTCTGGCTCTTTGTGGAGGATTACCGATATATTACAATTTTTTCTTAAAGGTCTTTGATTCTCCGAATTTTTCATTTAACCCTTATATGTTCAATCCTTCGTACCTGAGGAGAGGTGCAGAACAGATGGTGAAAGATTATTCGATATCTACACCGTCTGTGGATCTGGAAGCGAAATATCTGTCCGGTGGTAATATGCAAAAGGTCGTATTGGCACGTGAGATCTCTGGTTCTCCAAAGCTCATCATTGCTGTTCATCCTACTCGAGGTCTTGACGTTGGAGCAATGGAATTCATCTACAAATCTCTTTTAAGAGAAAGGAATAAGGGGGTAGCGATACTTTTGATCGCGGGAGATCTGGAAGAGATCTTCACGTTATCAGACCGAGTTGGGGTTCTTTACGAAGGTGAAATAGTGGGTTATAGTAAGCCAGATGAATCCCATATCGAGGAGATCGGCCTGATGATGGCGGGAGTAGGGAGTATTGACGCATGAAACTCATCGTTGAGAAGAGATCTAGCAGAGCTTCGGATCTTTCGATCCTTTTCGTGTCCTTATTCTCTGTACTCGTTGCCCTTATTATCTTAGGCTTGATCATCCTATCACTTAAGAAAAATCCAATTGAGGCATATATCGAGCTCGTCTCTTGGCCTTTTGGAACAGTTGCCGGTGTGGTACAAACCCTCATTGCCATGATGCCATTACTCTTCACTTCTCTTGGGCTTTTAATAGCGTTTAAGATGAAACTCTGGAATATAGGTGCGGAGGGTCAATTTTATATGGGTGCCTTTGCCGCTACATGGGGTGCTCTGTTCGTGTTCGATCACATATCCAATCCCTGGCTCATGGTACCTCTTCTGATGATCCTCGGGATGGGTTCCGGTGCAGGTTGGGCTGCTATTTCCGGATTGATGAGAGCTTACCTCGGTGTAAATGAGATATTGAGCACGCTTATGCTTAACTACATAGCGATCCATTGGGTCGATTACTTAGTTTACGGGCCATGGAAGGGTGCTCAGAGCCATAATTTCCCTATAACCGCTACTTTCCCTAAGGCAGCGATCTTGCCTCAATACGGTGCAAATGGTTTAAATCTTGGGATTTTCTTTGCATTGATTACCTCGATCTTCGTTTACTATCTACTCAAGTGGACGCGGCTTGGATATGAGATCGAGATCGCAGGTGATAATATAAGGGCTGCCGAGTATTCTGGCATAAATGTGAAGAGAACTATCGTGATCGTTATGGCGATCAGCGGTGCTATCTCAGGACTTGGTGGCATGATGGAAATGAGTGGAGTGCTCTTCAGACTCCAACCGAATTTCTCACCCGGTTACGGTTATACAGCCATTATAATCGCATGGTTGGCACGTCTCAATCCCTTTATAGCGATCATCGTGTCGTTTTTCTTCGGGGGTCTACTCGTTGGAACCCAGCAGATCCAGCTTTTCTTGCAGATACCATTTTCACTCATAAATGTCTTTCAAGGATTGGTCCTCTTCGCTCTTCTATCGGGAGAAATCTTTCTTCGTTACAGGATAAAGGTGGTGAGAACATGAATCAGGATATGATCACATCTACGGTTTCAGGAGCGATAAGGGCAGGAACTCCTTTACTCTTCGCAACTATCGGTGAGATCCTGACCGAAAGGTCTGGCATTCTCAATCTTGGGCTTGAAGGAATGATGCTTATGGGAGCATTTACAGGTTTTGCCGTTTCCTATAACACAGGTAATCTATGGTTGGCTGTGATCGCTGCAATGGCTGTGGCTGGTTTGTTGGCTACTCTGCATGCCTTTATGTCCATCACATTACGGGTAAATCAGGTAGTTAGTGGCCTGGCGATCGTCTTTTTAGGATCGGGCCTCAGCGGATTCTGGGGACAGGCATACGTAGGTGTGCAATCCCCAAGTTTTGTGAATTTCAAGATACCACTGCTTGGAAATATACCTATCATTGGCGAAATACTCTTCGACAGGGATCCTTTGGTTTACATCGGCTATTTGATCGTACCACTTGTGTGGCTGTTCCTGTATAAAACGAGGTACGGTATGGACTTGCGTGCTGTAGGAGAGGCTCCCGATGCTGCGGATGCCAGGGGGATAAATGTGAGTTTAATACGATATATCTATACGATCGTGGGTGGAGCGTTGAGCGGCTTAGGAGGAGCTTACCTCTCATTGGCCTATACACCGATGTGGGTAGAGAATATGACTGCTGGACGCGGATGGATCGCAATAGTGTTAGTCATATTCGCTATATGGGATCCACTACTTGCAATGGTAGGCGCATATCTCTTCGGTGGTATCAGCGTCTTGCAGTTCGGTTTGCAGGTAGCACAGATACCCATACCTGCGAACATAATGAAGATGTTCCCTTATCTCTTCACTATCATTGTTATGCTCTTTACTTCCAGTGAGAGGATAAAAAAACGCTTCGGTGTTCCCTCTGCATTGGGTATACCCTACTCGAGGGAGGAAAAAGGATAAGAATGCTGATTTCATATAATTTCGAGGGGTGGAAATGCCAAAAATGGTTTTTCAATTGATAAGCTCAGAAAAAATATTGATTTACAGATCCTTCAATGCATTCTCTAAGTCTCTTATTAACATTTCAGGTTCTTCAAGTCCTATATGTAATCTTACAAGGGGTTTTAAATCCCTTGGTGCATCTGGATGAGATACCACATAAGGGAGTATCAAGCTTTCATATCCTCCCCAACTTACCGCTCTTTTAAAATAGTGTAATTTATCTACAAACTTTCTTATCCTGCTTATATTCCCCGTTATCAACTTTATCGAAAAAAGTCCAGAACCACCACTCATTTGCCGTCTTGCTAATTCGAATTGAGGATGTGATTTCAGAAATGGATAAATAACCCTTTCTACTTTTGGATGAGATGATAAGTATTTCGCTATTTTCAGGGTACTTTCGAAATGTCTTTGCATTCTTATATGTAGGGTACGTAAGCCTCTTAATATTAACCAAGCGGTAAAAGGCTCGATAACAGCTCCGATATTAAGAAATTCTGTTTTAAATATATGTTCTATATCTTTTTTCTTTCCGATTATTACACCGGCCACCAAATCGCTGTGCCCACCAAGGTATTTGGAGGCTGAGTGAACAACCAGATCGATTCCCATATTTATGGGTTGCTGAAAATAGGGCGTTGCCCAACTATTATCCACAATAGTTCTTATAGCTTGCCGTTTTGCCATGGCAGCTATTTTCTTTAGATCTTGTAGTTTAAATGGAAATGTTGTGGGACTTTCGAGATATATGATCCTCGTATTTGGTTTTATCGCATCTTCGATCTCACCTACATCGGTACCTTCTACAAATGTAGTTTTGATCCCAAATCGTGAAAGATATCTTTCAAAAAGTGTATAAGTCCAGCTGTAGCAGTCCTTTACCGATATTATATGATCACCCGATCTCACAAATGCCAGTATGGATGAAGCAATTGCTGCTACTCCCGATGCGAAAAATTTTGCCTTTTCCCCTTGCTCAAGAGCTGCTACCTTTTCCTCGAGAATGTTTACGGTAGGGTTATTGCCTCTCGTATATAAATAATTATTAATTTCATCATTTAGTGCCTTGGAGAACTCGTAAGATGATTTGAAAGAAAATATGGATGTCTGGAATATTGGAGGACTTACTGCGCCAAAAGGTAAATCTTCTTCTTTATAATGATGTAATATATAAGTGATTTCCTTATTATCCATAATATCCACCCTTCTTGACGGCTTATCCTTTGACCGCACCTTTTGTGAGTCCAGCCACTATGTAACGTTGAGCAAAGGCAAAGACAACCATTGTTGGTAACAAAGCAATAACCAAGCCAGCACTCATTATATCCCAGCCTATTCCAGCTTTAGAAATGAAGGAATTCAATGCCACAGGTATTGTCATTTTAGCATCGGAATTCATAAACATAACGGCCAGAAACAATTCATTCCATGTATTAACGAAGGAGAAACTGAAGATCGCAGAGAGTCCCGGTAATGTTAAAGGTATAACTATCTTAAATAATGCTTGTACTCTACTGCATCCATCTATTAATGCTGCTTCTTCAAGACTTATAGGTATTCTATCGAAAAATCCCTTCGCCATTATTGCACTGAATGGAATCATCATATTGGTATATAGTATCGCAAGCGTTGTTAGTTTATTTATCATCCCCACTTTTGAGAAAATGGTATACAGTGGAACCATGATCATAAAAGTTGGAATCATTTGTGTGAAGAACAGAGCAAGTAACATGTATTTTTTAAATTTAAAACCATATCGCGATATCGCATAACCACTAAACATCGTTATGAGTAAGGCACCAAAAGAGGCAGATAAAGATACTATTAAGCTATTTCTAAAATAGATTGTGAAATTTGTAAATGTGAACAAACGTTTATAACTCTGAAGACTTATACTCGTAGGTAAATATCTTATGGGAAAGGTATAGATCTCCTTTGGACCTTTTAGAGAAGTTATTATTATCCAATAAAGTGGAATAAGAGCAAATACTAAATAGACCATTAAAGCAAGGACCTTCATAAACTTTGTCATTATCTTCATAACTCCAACTCCTTTAAAGAAGTGACTTTAAGATAAATTATTGCATAAGTAAGTAAAATAGCCATTATCACGAGTCCAATAGCAGAACCCTGTCCATAATCATAGAAATTATATATCTTATTTATCATTTGTGTTGCAAGAATATTTGTACTATTAGCAGGACCTCCACTCGTCATCGCATAGATTATTTCTGGAAAATTCATTATCCAGATAGCGCGTAAAAGAGTAGTATTTATTATGGTTGGTTTTATGTACGGTATCGTAATGCTAAATAGTTTTCTGAAGGACCCCGCACCATCTATTTCTGCTGCCTCATAGAGTTCTGTGGGAACAGATTGTAAAGCGGCGAGTAACATTATTGCGAAGAAAGGAATCCCATACCATATGTTCGTAGTTATCACAGAGATCAAGGCATATTTGGGATCTGATAAGAATCCTATGTTTCGATGTATCAAACCGATTCTTTTTAGAATATCATTTATCATACCGAACTGACCGTTAAACATCCATGCCCAAACCAATCCTATAGCAAAGCCGGATAAAGCCCAAGGATAAAATACCAATCCCGAATATACGCCTCTTCCTTTAAAGGGTTTTTTCAAGAGGAGAGCAAGTCCGAAACCTAGGATGAATTGGAAGAATAAAGAAATCACCACCCATAGAAACGTGTTTAGTAAGATACGTAAAAAATTAAAGTTGGTATCACTGAAAACTGCCCAAAAATTTTTAAAGCCTATGAAATGAACATTAGATAAATTGAAAAGATTGTAATTCTGAAAAGCAATAATAAATCCCTTTAAGATGGGGACATATGTCAATAAGATCACTGAAATAAAAGTTGGGGTTATCATTATCCAAAAGATTTTAGAATTCTTATTTTTCATTTGGATTCATCTCACAAAAGAGGTTGGAGAGTAGTTCTCTCCAACCTCGATTTGTTAGCAAAATTCGATAAAATTATTGCCAATATTTTGCCCATTTATTCACAACTTTTTCTATAGAGACTTTTCCAAGCAATAAGGATTGCATATCAGCTTGGTGTATTTGTGGCCATCCTGGCCATTTTGGAGAATTGAGTGGATATTTTGCGAAGACATATTTTTCTGGGTGATTCATCATGTAGGCCCAAGCAGTATAAACACCTGTACTAAAGTAGGGGTTGGTCTTGTATGTTATAGAGTGAACTGGAAGAGGACCGTAATTTTTACAGAAGTATGCATTAACACTCGGGCTGGATATGTATTTTATGAATTCCCAGGCTTCTTTTTTATGCTTGGAATAACTCGGAATGCCTAAGCCAGCAAAGCCATAATCGAGGTATGCTTTTCCAGATGGGCCAACAGGTATTGGAGCAACCATGTATTTATCTCTGCCAAGCATTTTGTCTAGAAGTCCAACCGTATCGGGATCTTGTATTAGGAAGGGGGTTGTACCTGATACGAAGGCATTGACCTGCTCGTTAAATCCCCAGTTGATGGCATCCTTGGGCGCTGTTTCTTTGTAGAAACGAATGTAAAGTTTAAGTCCTTGTATAGCACGTGGATCGTTGAAGTATGGTTTTCCATCGGTTTTCTTATATATGTTGTTTATATCGATATCATCGAGAAAAGAAGTGCTGATCAGATCTGAGAATTTGAATTCCCAAGCCTTTCCTCTGAAAGAAAAACCATACTGATTTTTCGAAGGATCTGTGATCTCTTTACATAATTCAAAGAGCTCTGTTATAGTTTTAGGTACATAATTTATCCCCAATTTTTTCAGAATATCCGTTCTGTAAAAGAGTGCTTTGATATAAAATTCCTGAGGTACCATGTATGCTGTATTATTAACTGTCCTTGCTGCCTGCCAAGCGATCGGAAGAAGCGTTTTCGAATCCGGCCAGGATGCTAAATAGCTTTCGAGATTAAGAAGCTTTTTGTTGTTTACGAACTGCTTAACGGTGTAATCCCTAACTTCAACGATATCTAAAGGCTGATTCGTATTTAACATTAAAGTAACCTTTTGATCGGCTTGTTCGTAAGGTGGAGAAATCAAATTTATGTGTATATTGGGATGGAGTGCTTCAAAATCAGAAATGATCTTCTTCAACAGTGCTGTTCTTCCAGGACTTGTTAAAACCTCAATGAAGTTCAAAGTTACTTTTGCCGAAAAACTCACCACACTAATAACCAAAAAAACACTTACCAATAAAATTACCAATTTTTTCATCTTATTACCTCCCTTTCATCTAAAAATTTTAAGAATGGAAAGAC
>WFSK01000010.1 GCA_015486095.1 Thermotogae bacterium | reverse complement strand
GTGGTCCCTATAGTCTTGGTTGGATTCATGTGGGGTCTATTTTTAAATCCACAAGCAGGCCTTGTAAACCAGATTTTGAAAACCATCGGTTTGGGAAGATTTGCGAGGCCTTGGCTTGGAGATCCTAGGTTTGCATTGCCGACCATCATACTCGTGAACGTATGGAGAAACTTAGGATTCTACGTCCTCGTCATTTTGGCTGCGATACTCGATATTTCCCCAGATCTTGTAGAGGCTGCTTATATAGATGGAGCATCGAATTGGAAGATTACGTGGAAAATAATATTTCCCCTTGCATTTGGAACCTTTAGGACACTTGCAATACTCCTTTTCATATGGAGTTTCAACATTTTCGATATAATATATGCACTTGAGGGAGCACAAGCTGGGCCATACAGGGCAACAGATGTCCTTGGGACTCTTTTCTACAGAACGGCTTTCGGTGGTTTGGGAAGTGGTGTAGTAGATATGGGTTTAGGAGCAGCTATCACTGTTTTTATATTTGTTCTCGTTATGCCTGCATCCATCTTCTACGTTTATATCGCCGAAAGAAGACAGGGAAAGGAGACCCAATGAGATGCTGAAGCTATGCAAACGTGAGAAGATAATCGTATATATCTTGCTGGTTATTTATTCTTCGATCATCCTCATTCCATTTTTCATGACGATCATGAATTCGTTCAAATCGATGCGTGAGATATTCCTACTACCCTTTTCTTTACCTTCACATCCCAGTTTTAGAAATTTCATAGATGCATGGCATCAAGCCAATATGGGAAATGCTTATCTTAACAGTGCGTTGATAGCTTTCACTTCGGTGATCGGAACAACATTTATCTCATCACTATTTGCATACGCAATATCGAGATATAGATTTCCGTTCAGAAGACAATTGTATATGTATTCCATGTTGGGTCTGGCATTTCCAGCGAGACTTGCCATAATACCGGTCTTTTTGATGATGAAAAGCTTGGGTTTGATAGATACGAGACTCGGTCTTATCATAATCTACATTTCAGTTGGTATACCATTTTCTGTATTTCTCTTGAAGAACTTCATCGATGGAGTTCCTTTGGAAATCGAAGAAGCAGCACGGATAGATGGCGCGAGTGCCTGGATGATATTTTGGAGAATAGTTCTCCCCCTTATCAGACCAGCCCTCGCTATCGTTGCAATTGTGAGGTTTGTAGGTGTCTGGAATGATTTCTTTTTCCCACTCATATTTATAAATACCCGCTCTAAGGCAACTATAACACTTGCTGTATCAATATTTTTTGGTGAGTATTCGAATACTTGGAATTTGTTGTTTGCGTCATTAACCCTTGCCATCATTCCTATACTAATACTTTTCTTGATCTTTTCGAAACAGTTTATAAGCGGTATGACCAAAGGAGCTATAAAATAAGTTTCGGCGTCTTTAATTGGAGGGAGAGAAGGATGAGTAAGCCGAAGATCAAACTTGGAATAGATAAGCTTCTCGAAGATACAGGTTGGTTGGATGGGATGCGAATCGCACTTCTGACAAACTCTTCTGGTGTAAATGAGGAACTTAAGTCGAATTTGGATCTCCTGATGGAAAGGGGTATTCGGGTGGTTAAACTCTTTGGTCCCGAACATGGTTTCTGGGGCGCTGAGAAGGATGGTATATCTGTTTCAAATGGAATAGAACAAAGATATGGGATACCGATATTTTCGCTATTCGGTGCCACGATAAAGCCAACACCTGAAATGTTGGATGGAATAGATATCGTTATCTATGACATTCAAGATGTGGGGTTAAGATTCTACACGTATATATATTCTCTCGCATACATGATGGAAGAATGCGGAAAGAGGGGGATAAAGGTGATCGTATTGGATAGACCGAATCCCATCTCTGGAAAGGTAGAAGGTCCTGTTATCGAAAGAAGATTTGAATCTTTCGTTGGAGGCTACGGGCTTGCTCTGAGATACGGTTTGACCGTGGGAGAATTGGCACAGTATTTCAACGATCGGTTCAACATGAATGTAGATCTTGAAGTTGTAAAAATGGACGGGTGGAAACGTTGGATGTATTACGATGATACAGGTTTACTTTGGAATACACCCTCACCGAATTTACCCTCCCTCGAACACACTTTTCTTTATGTAGGGCTCTGTCTCATCGAAGGTACAAACATATCGGAAGGAAGAGGCACAGTTCATCCTTTCAAGTATGTAGGTGCACCATGGATCGATTCACATCTGCTTTTCAACGGGATGCAAAGAATCCCACATCCTGGTATCGGGTTCAGAGAGAGGTCTTTTATCCCATTAACATCGAAATATGCGAACGAATTATGTAAAGGTCTGGAGTTCTTCGTTGAGAACAGAGAGACCGCAAAACCTATCGAGCTGGCACTCGATCTTATTTCAACGATTAAGAGGCTTTATCCTGAAGAATTCGAGTGGGATACCTCATCCCATCGTGCAAATGGTCGTTATCATTTCGATCTGTTGATGGGTAGTGATAAATACAGGCTGGCGATCGAAGAGGGGAAAGGTGGGGATGAAATTTCTGAGATGTGGGAAGAAGAAACAAGAGAGTTTGAAGCAAGTGTGAAAGAATTCTATCTGTACTGAAAGGGGGTGTTTGTTTTCATATCGATTGGGTTAGCAACGGGTTTTACAAAATTTGTTAACTTGAAAGAGTAAATTTTGTTCGAATCTTAAGTGATCATCTGAATCTTGAAGGAGGGAAAACGTCTATGGACAAAAAGAGTGTGTTGAGAAAGAAAAAGTTTGGATTAGGACTCAGGTTGAGCCTGCTGCTCATAATTGCTGTAGTTGTATGCTCGTCGTTTGTGACTTCTGTAATGGCCAAAGAAAGATTGATCTATATGGCTCCTCCTTGGGGAGTGCCATCTAAAGGCTTGCTCAAAGAATTTGAAGCACAAACAGGTATCGAGGTTGAGGTAACTACCATAGGAAGTGATAAGGCCTTAAGAGATAAAGTAATGACTGCTACCGCAGGAGGTATTAGTGCTGCCGATGTAATATTCACAGGGATAACGAATTTGGGAGTTTTCGCCTCTGGAGGAAGTATTGCGAAACTCAACGAGATCGCCTCTCCGGATTTACTCAAAGGATTGGCAGGTGTAAAACAGTTCACTATTAACGGCAATTTATATGGGATACCTATCTATCAACAGATGGTAATGATAGATTACGATTCTTCTGTACTCAAAAAGATGGGAGCCCCCGTCCCCAAGACCTGGAAAGAATTTCATCAGTTGTGCCGAGAAATAAAAGAAAGAGGAATAAAGAAATATCCTATCACCTTTGGCGCCAGGGCATGGAGTTGGTATTTAATCGCTCTTTCTATGGGAGACCCGTTATTCGATGAAAATCTCAATCCAACATTTGATAAGCCTGATTCAGGGGGTCTCAGAGCGATGAGATTACTTCGCGATTTCTTTAAAGAAGGGCTCATTTCGCCGGAACGAATAACGAACGTTAATCCTCATCCTGCCTTTTGGGCTGGTAAGGCAGTTTTCCATCAGGCATGGCAAGGTTCTTTAGCGATATCTAATAACCCTAAAAAATCAAAAGTTGCTCCCTACGCCAAATATATGTTACTCCCAGATGCACATTTTACCTGGGGCTTACCTGCCGCGTTGAGCATATCAAGATTTTCACGCAAAAAGGCAGAGGCTTATAACTTCATCGTATGGTTTACAGGAGAAAAGGTTCAAAGATATCTTTACGACGCCTATGGAATGTATCCAGCGAATAAAAAGGTATTTGCAGAGTTAGGAAAGGAAGGAAAGATAGAAGGTTACGATGTGATGGCTGAGCAGGCAAAGTTCGTTCGTTCTATACCCTATCAGGCACCTTGGTATACTGAGTTCGAGAATGAGACGAACAACACGATAAAGAAGATGGCAAGGGGTGAAATATCACCGGAAGAGGCGGTAAAACATCTGGCTGACTTCGTATATGATCTGAAAAAAGAATACGAGTAGTTGATGAGTAGCCGTATATCAAAGAGGACAGCGTTTCTGCTGTCCTCTGAGTTTTTCTAATTTCGAAAGTTGTGAAAGGATGTGAACATGAGGAACAAGCTCGAAAAGATCATTAACAGCGAAAAAGGGCTGGCATATCTGATTCTGGTGCCAGTTACTGTTTTGATCTTCTTTATGGCCTACTTACCAGTTATACAATCTTTTCGTTTTAGCTTGATGTATTATAATACCAGACTCCCTTGGAAAACTCACTTCGTTGGCTTACACAATTATTTCAGGATCCTCAGCGAACCTGCATTCCTGTCAGCATTTGAAAGGTCAGCCTATTTCGTAATAATAGCCGTTGGTTTGATATTGAGTATCGCTATGGGTTTTGCCTTGCTACTCAATGAAAGATTTAAAGGGCGTTCTGTTATAAGAACCCTGGTTATACTGCCCTGGGCTATACCTCCTGTGGTTAATGGCTTCATGTGGAAGTGGTTGTTGAATGGCGATTACGGTTTCCTGAATGGGCTTCTTTACCAATTAGGTTTTATTTCTACCTATCATCCCTGGTTAATGCATCCTCTTGCAGCCTTAAACTGGGCGATATTAACCTTCGTCTGGCGTTTTACCCCATTCGTAACTATCTTGCTCTTAGGAGCACTTCAATCGATCCCTGAAGAAGTTTATGACTCAGCAAAGGTAGATGGAGCAAACGCTCGAACACGCTTCTGGTACATTACATTGCCTCTTATCCGACCTATGCTAGCCATAGCCTTGATCGTTATAATGATCTACTCATTCACGGTCTTTGATGAGATATATACTTTGACAGGGCTCGATCCCGCCACTAAAACTCTGATGATGTACGATTATGAACTGGCATTTGAAAGAGGACAATTCGGCTTAGGCTCTGCATTGGCTTATATGATCGCGATCTTCATGTTCTTGATGGCTTATTTCTACATAAAGTCTATATATAAGGAAGTGGAATTGTGAGAAAAGTTAAGCGAATTTCACTATATCTTTTCATACTGATCATGATGATATGGACTCTCATTCCATTCTATTGGATAATACTCTCCAGTTTTAGTCTTCCCGTAGATCTGTATTCGACCCCGCCTCACTGGATACCAACTCGAATAACCTTCGAAAACTTCAAAAGTATCCTTATAACTGGAAAGGGGTTTCGAGGAGGTATAGGAACAACTGCGACTGAACTCATCAAAAAGGGCCTGTTTAACAGCTTAATAGTGGCGGGCACTACGACATTGATCATGACGTTTATAGCACCTCTGGTTGGCTATACTTTTGCGAGACTCAATTTCCCTGGAAAGAAGATATTTTTCTTTTACATCATAGGAATGATAGCAGTCCCAAGTTGGCCTGTTCTAATCGGTCTGTTTTCTGAGTTCAGCAAGCTCAAACTTTTAGATACACTCACAGGTTTGATCATCTTGAGTGTTGCCTATAGAATGCCTTTCGATACCTGGTTTATGAGGGGATATATAAGCTCTGTTCCTTACGAGTTGGAAGATGCAGCACGAATCGATGGGTGTACGAGATTGGGATTGATCTACAAGATCGTTCTCCCAGCCTCGTTACCAGGTTTAGTGGCAGTCGTGATCACTTCATTCTTATTCTCCTGGAACATGTTCATGGCACCTCTTGTACTCACTTATACGTTAAGATCTAAACCGATCACGGTCACGATATCAGAATTCGTTGGGCAATATTATGCAGAGTGGAATCTTATGTCCGCTGGTGCTCTTATAGCGATTGTCCCACCTATATTAATAGTTCTGCTTTTTCAAAAATATATTATAAAAGGAATGGTGGCCGGTGCTATAAAATGAGTCTTATGAGTGTATTTGCATCATCGGAAAAGATAATGGAAGAAGGTGTGAGATGAAGAGTATAAGAGTAGAAAAGATGATCGATGAAATGACTCTTGAAGAGAAGATAGGACAGGTCGTTATATGTGGATTTCATGGAACCATACCGAATGATGAGATAAATACCCTAATAAAAAGATATCACCTTGGGAATTTAATCCTTTTCAAGAGAAACGTCGAAAGTCCAAAACAATTGAAGGAACTCACGTCCTCCCTTCAGGATATGGCGAAGATACCTCTTTTGATCGCGATAGATCAGGAAGGGGGTGTGGTTACACGTCTTACAGAGCCATTCACTGTATTTCCGGGCAACATGGCAACCGCCGCAACTGGTAATCCTAAAAACGCATATCTAACAGACCTCATTATGGCAAAAGAGATGCGTGCCGTTGGTGTAAATTGGGATCTCGCTCCTGTTGTAGATGTGAATGACCTGCCGGAAAATCCAGGGATAGGTGTGAGAAGTTACTCGGATGACCCTGAAGTAGTAGTGAAATTTGCCTTGGAGTTCACAAAAGGATTGCACGACGGGGGAGTTGCAGCATGTGCCAAACATTTTCCCGGGAAAGGACACAGTGCAAGGGATGCACATCTGGAGATGCCAAAGGTGGATAGAGATCGGGAAACACTGGAGCGAATAGAACTCCTCCCGTACAGAAGATCGATCGAATTCGGGATCGATTCGATCATGCCTTCTCATGTCTACTACCCGGCACTATGCGAGAAGAAAGACCTACCTGCCACGCTCTCTGAGGCTGTGATGAGTCTCCTTCTGAAGGGTGAAATGAAGTTCGAAGGGGTTGTCCTCACAGATGACCTCGAGATGAAAGGGATTACCAACGCGCTATCCGCAAGCGATGCCGCCCTCCTCTCTTTCAAGGCTGGGGCTGATATCCTCATGATCTGCCACACCTTTGAAGAGCAGATAAAGGCTTTCGAAAAGATCGAAGAAGGAGTTCGAAGTGGAGAAATTCCAGTGGAAAGGTTGAACGATGCGGTTAGAAGGGTTTTGAAGTTGAAAAAAAGCATTGGTCTGTTAGATGGGAAGTTTATGATAGATAATGAAATAGGCTCATCGGAGTCTTCGAATATCGCACGTGAGATAGCCAGGCATTCGATAACGCTCGGACAGAATTCAGATGGTTTGTTCGAAAGATTGGGGGAAAATCCAATTTTACTTGTACTTCCTTCGAATGCTACCCTTGTTAAGGTAGAAGAGAAAATAGGGGATGGCATTTCTGAGATAGAAGGGGCATTTAAAGAACATAAGGGTGTACATGTAGAGAGTATATACGTCTCAGCGAAGCCATCATTTGAAGAACGCCGAAAAGTCCTCTCCAAAATCCAGGGGTTCAAAGGTACGATCTTGTTGGGGACACTCAACGCTCATATAGTACCGGAGATGAAAGCACTCCTGGATGAAGTCGTATCTCATCGTCCCAAGGACACGATCGTGGTGGCGCTGAGAAATCCCTACGATTGTTTTCTTCCAGGCGTTCGCAATTCTGTCGCGTTGTATAATTATACTAGGCTATCTCAACGAGTTTTCGTGGAGATACTTCTTAATAAAGAGAAGTTCATGGGCAAATTTCCATTAATCCATTGGAGGTATTGAGATGCGTGCGATAGGAATAGATGGTGGTGGTTCGCACACGAGGTTCGTTTTGTACGATGAAAAATTGGGCATTATAAACGGTATTGATATCGCGATACCGGGTAATTATCATTTATTGGGCATTGAAAAGCTCAAAAAGGTTTTTAAGGAAGGAATCAAAAATGTCGCTGAAGATCGGCATTTCGATGCTCTTGGCGCAGGTCTGAGTGGGGTAGACAGGCCTTCTGATATAGCGTTGATATCCAAGGTATTCCAAGAGTTGGGCATCGAAGATGTGGTGATCTCAAACGATGCCATTGCAGCACTCTGGGGTGCAGTTGGGGGCATCGGTATCCTGATGGTTGCTGGTACTGGTTCCATTGTCATCGGAAGAAATGCAGAAGGAAATATCTGTAGAGCTGGGGGATGGGGGTATATGTTTGAAGAATATTGTGGTGGTTTTTGGTTTGCGAAACGTGGGACGATGGCAGTGCTCGATCATAAAGATGGTTTAGGTCCACCAACGACTTTAGAAAAGGAAATCCCAAAATTTTTAGGTATAGATAATATCGAAGATATCATATACGTTTATTACTCCGATTTCAGTAAATCGAAGATCTCCTCAGTGGCACGAATTGTGTTGGAGGAAGCTGAAAAGGGAGATGAGGTATCGAAAAAGATCTTGAAAGAGGGGATAGATAATGCTTTGAAGATGATATCGGTTGTGGCAAATAGATGTAACTTCGACGAGAATTTCACCTTTTCGTACACGGGTGGGATCTTCAATTCGAGGTATTTCTTGATGGAGATGAAAACTGCATTTGAAAAGGCATTTCCCAAAGCTCTATTCTTAAAGCCGCGATTCGGTGCGGATGTTGGAGCAGCTATAATGGCCATAGATTGGAGGAGGAATAGTCGTGGAAAGGTTGTCTAAGATGTTTGAAGAGGAGATAGAGGGAGGGACATTCCCGGGAGCTGCGTTGCTCGTGGGGGATTCTCGTAGTGTACGCTTCCAACATGCCTACGGATATCGTGCTTTAAAGCCCGAACGCGAGGAGAATGCTACAGATACCGTTTACGACCTGGCTTCGTTAACAAAGGTTATAGCGACGACTCCTGCGGTGATGAAACTCATCGAAGACGGGCAGATTCGGTTATATGACCCCGTAAGACTATTTATCGAGGAATTCGATCGAGAAGAGAAGCGAGATATCAGGATCTTTCATCTGTTAACACACACTTCGGGTTTACCTTCTTATTCCGAGGCTTGGAGATATTCAAGGGGTAAAGAACTTCTCAAACATATAAACAACACGAAGCTTATAAACCCTGTTGGGGAGAAGTACGTATACTCTTGCCTGAATTTCATCGTACTCATGGAGATAGTTGAGAATGTTGCTAACGTAAAGTTCGACGAATTCGTTAAGAGGGAGATCTTCGAACCGATTGGCATGGTGCATACGACTTTTAATCCCCCGGAAGAGTGGATGCCGAATATCGCTCCTACCTCTGAACGTGATGGAAATATCCTGCGTGGAGAAGTAGACGATGAACTCGCATATTATCTTGGAGGGGTTAGCGGTAATGCAGGCCTTTTTTCAAATGCATCGGACTTATACAAATACGCAAGGGTTTTTATGAATCGAGGGATGGTAAACGGACAGCGCATCTTCTCAGACGCTACGATCGAGGCCTTTACGAAAGAATCGTTCGGAGATGGGCAAGCGCGAAGAGCCCTCGGGTGGGATATGAAATCTCTTTCATGTTCTTGTGGGGATCTGATGAGCGAAAGTGCATATGGACACACCGGTTTCACAGGGACATCTATATGGATAGACCCCGTGCAGGACATCGTGGTGATCTTGCTCTCTAACAGAGTACATATAGAGCGGTGGAAGAATCAGGATAGACTTATTAGATTCAGGCCGAGGTTACACAATTACGTGGTATCTCATAAGGAGGAATTGGTTTGAATTATATCCGAAAACTCATCGAGTTGATCGAAAAGCCTCAGAGAACGGTCCTCGGAATGATGTCTGGTACTTCTGCAGATGGTGTAGATCTCGTGCTCACGAAGATCTCAGGATATGGTAAGAGTACGAAAGTTGAAACACTCGCCACTAAGAGGATCGATTATCCCGAAGCGTTGAGAGAAAAGATCATCGATGCGATGAATGAAAATTCGAAGATGCGTGATGTGTGTGCCCTCGATTTCGAGCTCGGTGCCTTCTTCGGCCTCTGTGCAAAAAAATTCATCGAATCCAATGGTTTGCAGGTCGATCTCATCGCAAGCCATGGCCAAACCATCTACCATCATCCTCGTTCTGATGAATCTCCAGCATGTACACTTCAGATAGGCGATGGGGATCTGATCGCTGCAAAGACTGGTATCGTAACCGTTTCGGATTTCAGGAGAAAAGATATCGCTTATGGAGGTGAGGGAGCCCCTCTCGTCCCCCATGTGGATTACATTTTATATGCCAGTAATAAGGAGTCTATAGCATTCAACAATTTAGGAGGGATCTCCAACGTTACGTACGTCCCCAGAGGTGCATCTGAGTCCGAATTGATCGCATTCGATACGGGACCCGCGAACGCACTTATCGATCTCGCGGTTTCGAGGTTCTTCGATCTACCTTTCGATAAAAATGGTGAAATATCATCGAAGGGTAAGATTGATCGAGAATTGTTAGAGAGGTTAAAAGAAAAAGAGATGTCATATATATCTCGTGTTCCGCCTAAATCTACTGGTAAGGAGGTATATAACTCAAAATATATTGAGGGTGTGACCGGTGATCCTCATAATATCGTGAGAACACTCGTTGAACTAACGGCATGGAGTGTATGGGAGTCGTACAGGAGATATGTGATTCCCAATGGGCTCGACAGGGTGGTGTTGACGGGAGGAGGAGTCATGAACGAGACGTTGGTAAAGGCGCTAAGGACCTATTTCGAAGGTATTCCCATAGAGATCGCCGAAGACTGGAAATGGAGAGAGGCAAAGGCATTTGCCGTATTGGCAAATGAGCTTCTGTTTTCGATCCCCGCCAATAATCCAAAGGCTACAGGTGCTTATTCCAAAACGCTGTTAGGAAAGATATCATTCCCATAAGGAGCTGATCGATATGAAGATAGATAAAAATAGCCCTATACCTATATACCACCAACTTTACGAATTACTCAAGAAGAAGATCAAAGGAGGACAATTTAAACCGGGTGAGTACCTTCCATCGGAAAACAAACTCGCTGAGATATACGATGTGAGCCGCCTTACCGTAAGACAAGCACTTTCCAAACTGGTAGAAGAAGGCATCGTTGAGAAACAAAGGGGTAGAGGTACGATAGCGTTACCGCCAAAAAACGTAGAAAATTTAACTGAACTACGTGGCTTTACAGATGAAGCACGTGCATCAGGACATTCTGCGAGGTCAGTGGTACTTGAGAACAAACTCACAAATGTACCGATGTTTGCCAGGAAGAGGCTGAATTTGCCTACCGGATCGAAGGTTATCCTGCTCAAAAGATTGAGATTGTTAGATGATATCCCTTATGCGATCGAATGGGCATATATCAATCCAGCTGTGGATACACGTGTGTTAAACATTCTGGAAATGGATATGTCTACAGCTTCTCTGTATGAATTCTTTCGTGATACCCTTGGTCTTCATATGCAATATGCCGATGAAACCCTTGAGGTAACGAAAGCAACACCTGAGAACGCAAAACTCTTGATGATTTCTGTTGGAGAATGTGTGGTATTGCGAAATAGATTCACATACGTTTATGATGATAAGTGTTTGGAGTACGTGAAGTCTTTGTATAGAGGAGATAAATATAGATTCAACATACGATTGCATGCCTGAAGTTCGGATATTTTGTATTGAGACAAATCCCCGAGCGGCTCTCAACTGTGTCAAGAATTCGGTAGAAGGTGCATCGTTGTTGAGAGATATAATCCTGTAAAACTCAGCCAAATCAAACATATGAGACACTCATACTCGCTTCTCGAGGCAAGAAGTGAGACAGTAAATCTAAGCTAGTTGACTTCATACAAGTGATTCTTATTGTACACTAAAGTATTTTGATATAAATTTTTAAAAATACTTGACATGATTGAACTAAATTTATATAATAT
>WFSK01000009.1 GCA_015486095.1 Thermotogae bacterium | reverse complement strand
GGAGACGGCAGTCGCTGAATTGGCTGAAGCACAAAAAAAGACTGAGCAAAGAGTTAAGGAACTCGCCGAGGCGCAGAAGCAAACAGAGGAAAGTTTAACCAAGAGGATGGATAGATTTGACAGGGATCTAATGGCTCTCGGCGCAAGATGGGGGATTGAGAGTGAGCAGAGCTTTAGAAACGGTATGAGAGATGTGATAGAGGATATAGGATACAAGGTTGAAAACGTTGAATTCACAGACGAGGAAGGAGTGGTGTTCGGGAAAAAGGCACAGATAGAGATAGATATTGTGGTAAAAGATGGCAAGACGATAGCAATAGAGATAAAGTCGAGCATAAGCAAAGGAGATCTGGCTACGTTTAGGAGAAAGGTAGAGCTATACGAAGAGATATTCGGAAGGAAGGTCGATGAACTAATGGTGATATCGCCATTCATAGACCCGCGGGCAACGGTTCTGGCTCACAAATTGAATATAAGGCTTGCCACATCCGAGGATGGATTGAATGAAAACTTCGATTAGGTCTTCGCTTTTTTGAATTTATATGATGAATATTAGGGTTAGATTAAAAGATCGTTCGCACGGGAGAATGAGTAATTATTCTATATATGAAATTTCGATAAGGCAACGCGTTTATTTTGACTTTTAAAGGGATTGAGAGATATCATTCTCCCATCGATCCTTTGAGTTTTTCGTATCCGGTCTCTATGGGAGCAGTATAAAACCCTTCGGGAAGGGACTAACCGAATAGAGAATTTGGTCTGAATTCGATCCTTGAAGATAACCCTCCACATCATCCATCGATTTTCGGTGAAAGAGAATATGAATGACCCTGTAACAAACCACAGGGAATTCCCAGGTTTAACATCATTGATACGATTTCGTCATTAGTCCTCATGATCTGGGGCAATTCAACAGATCGATCTCGAGTGGTCATCCTGGATCAAAAGATATCGACATCTTACAAGTGTATTTTTTCAAATTATAATATAATTTTTCAATTTTATTATTTGCTTGACATTTATAATAAGTATTAGTATAATATATAAGTAAAAAATTTGAATTCACTTGTAAAAGAAAGCTTATGCTGACCATAAAGAATACTGGAGGACTATCATGAGAAAAGGGATAAACATAGGGATCATCGGTACTGGTGGGATCGGCAAGATACACACCTGGGCGTTGATGAACAACAGTGATTGCCGAGTAGTTGCAGCTTGTAGCAGACATAAAGACAGACTTCAAAGGTTCGTACAGGGTTTATGGGAGGAAAATCCATACACTGAGGAGAAGATAGCCCCCAAATACGAGATCGAAAAGGCTTACACGAACTACAAGGATCTTGTTAGAGACAAGGAAGTAGATGCCGTATTCGTCTGCGTACCGAATGCCTTACACTTCGATATCTCTCTTGAAGCGTTAAAAAATGGTAAGCATTGCTTTGTAGAAAAACCGATGTGTACGTCTGCGAATCAAGCAAATGAACTCGTCGATATTGCCAAGAAGAACAACTTGATCTTGCAAGTCGGACACGTTTGGAGGTTTCACAAAGATGTTCAAATGGTGAAGGATCTTATATCCAAAGGAGTGATCGGTGATATCGTAAAGGTTAAGGCATATTCTAATCATGTGTTGTGGGGACCAAAAGGATGGTTCGTAGATCCGAAACTTTCAGGCGGTGGTTCTTTGATGGATATGGGGGTACACGCCATAGACACGGTTAGATTTTTGTTGAACGATGTAAGATATGTTTCTGCCTACGCGGATATAAGGACGAGATATGGCAACTACGATGTGGATGATACGGATATATTGTTCTTGAAGACAGAGAATGGTATACCCGTCGTAGTAGAGAGCGGTTGGAATCAAACACATTCGGATGGCGAAGAGGCAAGTGTACAGATCTTCGGAACGAGGGGCTACGTTAGGGTATTTCCCACACAGGCCAAGATATACGTGGATAACGTCTACGGTGATTTCGTCCCTGAACAAATCGAGCCCCATAACACGTTGAATACGTTTGTAAGGCAGGCGAGAAATTTCATAGGTGCCATCACAGGAAGAGAAAAGGTCCTATGCTCCGGCGAAGACGGTAAACATGTTATAGAAGTATGCGAAGCAGCGTATAAAGCTGCAAGAACCAATACCGTTGTAAAGATCCCTTCATGAATGAGGATTTGTCTCGAAAGGAGGTGAAATCTCGGAGTTCCGTGAAGTCGATCAAACGTCATTCATCAACAAAAAGATTCTTAAGGAGGTAGAAAGATGAAAGGTTTAAGAAGTTTTTTGATCATCGTTGTTCTTTTAAGTGTGTTGGTATCCTTGGGGATCTCAGCAGAACGAATAACCTTTTGGTATATGGGAAGTGAAACACCAGATGTGCAGAAGATGAAGGCTACCCTTATCTCCAGATTC
>WFSK01000008.1 GCA_015486095.1 Thermotogae bacterium | reverse complement strand
GAGTGGTGTTGTCCTATCTGGTCCACAAATGGGTGGGACCTTCGTTATAGCTTACGAAGGTAATCCTATCAGCTTTAATCCAGATTGGAAGATCGATGATATGGGAGCTGGCATCTATCCAAATATATTTAGCAAACTCGTTACTTTAGATGTGAATTACAACGTTATACCTGATTTGGCTAAGAGTTGGGAAGTTTCAAGCGATGGGAAGGTTTATACCTTCCACCTGAGGAAAGGCGTAAAATGGCATGATGGGGTTCCTTTTACATCAGCAGACGTTAAATGGACATTCGACAAGATAATATCGGCAAAGGGATGTGCGTACAATAATCTCGAAAAGGTGAAAGAGATAACCTGTCCAGACGATTACACAGTAGTTATAAAGCTGAAGGAACCTTATGCTCCGTTCCTCGGTTTCATTGCATGGTATGGGACATATATCATGCCCAAACACCTGTATGCAGGGACCGATTGGGGTACTAATCCTCACAATCAAAATCCGGTTGGTACAGGTCCGTTTAAATTCGTCGAATGGGTGAAAGGTGATCACGTTACTTTAAAGAGAAATGATGATTATTGGGCAGGAAAACCTTATTTGGATAAAGTGGTTTACAAGATAATCCCCGATTCCAATACCGCTATGCAGGCATTTCTCAATGGCGAAGCCGATTACGATGAGAATAGACCTGGTCTTCCTTTAATACCCGTGTTGCAGAAAACGCCTGGAGTTAGAGTTATCGTAACCCCATCACCCAGTAGATATTACATTTCGTTCAATCTTCGCAAGGGAAGGAAAACCTCCGATCTCCTTGTGAGACAAGCCATCGAATTGGCCATAGATAGAAATGAAATAGTGAAGAAAGTTCTCAAGAACTTTGGAAAAGCAGCTGTCGGATTTTATACCCCCGCTATACCATGGGCATGTGCTCCCGATGTCAAGTTACCCGCCATGGATGTAGAAAAGGCAAATGCGCTTTTGGATAAAGCCGGATATAAAAGAGATGCAAAAGGTGTTAGATTTAACCTTGATCTCCTTTACTTCCAAGAATCCGATTGGGCAGATATGGCTGCAGTTATAAAAGAAAATCTCGCCAAGGTGGGGATAAAGGTTAATCTTGGAGAGTACGAGATAGCCACCTGGATCGATAAAGTCCTTAAGGCGCATGATTTCGATCTTGCGCTGTTAGATGGTTTTCAGGGGCCGGATCCGGATAACCTGAGATTGAGAGTAGGTACACATGGCTCAATTCAGTTCATGGGTTACAGCAATCCAGAGGTAGATGAGGCACTTGATAAAGGTTCGCAAATCGCAGATATCGAGAAGAGGAAGCCGTATTATTACAAAGTAGAAAGATTATTGGCAAAGGATTTACCCATATTACCCTTAGCAGAGGTCGTATATGTCCGTATATTCAAAAACTACGTACATGGCCTTCCCATAGAGGAACCTGGTAAGGTCGGCACTGGAAATTACTATCTCGTATGGTTGAGTAAGTAGACAGCTCTCTCAAATCTAAATGACGGTGGATCATTAAAGCATATCCACCGTCATTTTATGTGAAGCAGGGGGTTAACGATTGTCGGGTTTTATTAGATTTATTATAAGACGTACTATTAGTATAGTTCCAATGGTCTTGTTGATCGTGCTCATCAATTTCTTTATAATACATTTGGCTCCCGGAAATCCTGCTCAGATAATATCAGGATTAGAGCAACCTTCTCGAGAAGTGATCAAGGCGTTGGAACATAGATATGGCCTTGATAAACCCTTGGTCGTTCAGTTAGGGATCTACTTTAAGAACGCACTTAAGGGAGATCTTGGCTATTCCTATATATACAGTGAACCTGTGATAGATCTCATTAAGGAACGTATAGGAGCTACCCTATTACTCACACTTACCAGTGCCATTCTGGCATTCGTCAGTGGTACATTCCTAGCCGCGTGGTCCAGCAGATACAAAAAGGGTATCCTCGATTCTATACTTTCTATATTATCTTATGTATTATATGCGATGCCATCGTTTTGGTTAGCCCTTATACTCATATTGATCTTCTCTTCCAATCTCAGATGGTTCCCTACCGCTGGGATGTTCAATGTGCGATTGAGCTTACATGGATTCGCACGATTTGGTGATATCCTATACCATCTCTTCTTGCCCGTACTTACTCTCACACTAATACAAATTCCAGTATACTTCAGGGTTACTCGCTCTTCAATATTTCAGGTGAGTAGGGACGAATACATATTAACCATGACTGCCGCTGGACTTGAGAGAAAGAAGATATTCAACAAATATGTACTTAAGAATGCCATCCTTCCAAGTGTTACGATCTTTGGATTGACACTTGGTTATGCGATAACCGGAGCTGCGCTTGTGGAGATCGTCTTCGCCTGGCCTGGCATGGGAAGGCTCATGTTAGATGCCGTATTCAAGAGAGACTATAACTTGCTCTTGGGAATCTATTTCGTATTGGCCGTATGTATTTGTATAGCAATCTTACTTACGGATATATTTTATGCGATTTTAGATCCCAGAATAAGGTACAAGTGAGGATAGAGAGATGGAAGTACAGACCGAAGTGATCGTAACGAGGAGAAAAGGTAAGAATATAATAAAGTTCTGGCATAATTACAGACAGAGCCTTTATGGACTCATAGGATTCGTTATACTACTGCTCTTCATCGTAGTCGCCGTTTTCGCTCCCATCATATCTCCTTACGATCCACATGCTATGAAAGGTGAAGTATTGTTATCCCCTTCTATTTCTCACCCTATGGGGACAGATCACTTAGGAAGAGATGTATTCAGTAGAATCGTATATGGTACCAGGGTTTCTCTATCCGTTGGCTTTATCGCTGCTGGACTATCTGCAATCATAGGAATATTCATAGGTTCATTTTCAGGATACTATGGTGGCATAGTTGATGAAATCGTAGATAAGATCGTCGATACTTTCCTTATGATCCCCGCTTTCTTCTTAATTTTGATAATCGTAGCAATATTTGGCAACAGCATATTTTACATAATGCTCGTTATAGGCTTAACAACATGGCCACAAAATGCTAGATTGATGCGCGCTCAAGCACTCAGTCTGCGAGAAAGGACCTTCATAATGGTGGCAAGGGCTACAGGAGAATCCAGCATCAGGATATTATTTACTCATATCATTCCGAATGGAGTATATCCCGTTCTCGCTAACACGGCTTTACAAATGGGAGGAGCTATATTAACAGAAGCTGCCTTGAGTTTTCTCGGATTAGGAGATCCAAATCTCGTCAGTTGGGGAAAAATGATATACCAAGCCAGACCATATATGACCTTTGCCTGGTGGACAGTAGTATTCCCCGGAATATTCATAGTTTTAGCAGTTGTCTCCTTTTCTTTTATAGGTGATGGCTTACAATATGCCTTCAATCCCAAATTAAGTGTAAAACAGAAGGAAGTAAGTGCTTAACATGCCGTTTATGAGGTTAAAAAAAGTGGATATATCTTATAAATTAGAAAACGCCTCTGTAAAGGCTGTAAGATCGTTTTCCTGCGATATAGAAAAAGGAGATATAGTAGGCATAGTTGGAGAATCTGGTTCTGGTAAGAGCACACTCGCATTGGGTATAATGCGTCTTTTACCCCCAAATGCTTTACTATCAGCTGAAATAATGTCGTTCGATGGAAAGAATATACTCAACTTGAATCAAGATGAATTGAGGAGAATAAGATGGAAGGAGATCTCCATAGTATTTCAAAAGGCTATGAATGCCCTTAGCCCCGTACATAAGATATTCACACAAATGTACGATGTCATAACTGCCCATTCTTCAGATATACCCAAAGGTAGAGCATATAAAATGCTAACAGAACTTTTTGGTAAGATTAATCTCCCCTCGAAGGTCCTTAACATGTACCCTCATGAACTAAGTGGTGGAATGATGCAAAGGGTAATGATCGCTATGAGCCTGATTCACAATCCCAAGATGATCATATTCGATGAAGTAACAACGGCATTGGATGTTATAACTCAGGGACAGCTATTGGATGAAATAAAAAGACTCGTAAAGGAATTTGGCTTAACTGCTATCATAATCACGCATGATATAGGGGTTGTTAACGAGGTGTGCAATAAGGTAGCCGTGATGTATGCGGGAGAACTATTAGAATATGGAAGAGTAAAAGATGTCATATTCTCACCATTGCATCCGTATACAAAAGCCCTTGTCAAATCCCATCCAGACTTAAGAATCGGTAACGAGTTAATAAAGGGGATCCCTGGTTCTTTACCAGATCTTACATATCCTTCCAAGGGTTGTATATTTTATCCAAGGTGTGATGTGCGATTAGACCTATGTAAAGACGTAAAACCAAAGATCAGTGTACTGGGCGATCATATAGTGAAATGCCATCGTATACAGGGGTAATTTGAATGGAACGAATATTAGAAGCTAAAAGGCTTAAAAAATATTATCCCATAAGAAAGATCGGACGAAGATCCTACGTAAAAGCAGTAGATAACATATCCTTTTCAGTAGAAAAAGGAGAGATCCTTGGAATCTTAGGAGAGAGTGGCTGCGGTAAAACAACTCTCGGTAGAGTGATAACGAGATTGGAGACGGAAAATGGAGGAGATATATTTTTCTTAGGTAATAACATATCAGGCATTAATTACAGGAAAATGAAGAATTTCAGACAAAAGATGCAAGTGATCTTTCAAAATCCTTATGATTCCTTTGACCCAAGGATGACGATAATTAAAAGTCTTGAAACTCCTATGAAATTACTCAACATAGGTCAAAGTAAGAAGAATAGAATAGAAATCATCAGAGATGCTATGGAAAAAGCAAAGCTTACACCTGCTTACGACTACTTAGAAAGATATCCTCATGAATTAAGCGGCGGACAACTCCAAAGAATATCAATGCTACGTTCTATGCTTTTAAAACCAAGTTTTCTCGTAGCAGATGAATGCGTATCTATGCTGGATGCTTCCGTACGTGCAGAAGTACTGAATATGCTTTTACAATTTCGCTCAGAACTCGAAACATCGATATTATTTATCACCCACGATATATCTGTGGCAAAGTACATGTGTGATAGAATAATGGTGATCTACGCTGGGAAAGTGATGGAAATAGCCGATGCGAAAGAGCTCATATCCAATCCTATGCATCCCTATACTAAAGCACTCATATCTTACTCTCCGACTATTTCGCCCCAGAAAGAAAGGGAAAGATTTACCATAGCCGGGGAGGTGGTAACCCCTATAGATCCTCCCCCAGGTTGTCGTTTTGCATCGAGATGTCCTTTTGCAAAAGGAATTTGTCGTACTGAGGAACCAGAAATGAAAGAAATAAGCCCTGGTCATTTCGTTGCTTGTCATCTGATAGATTAAATCGGATAAACACAAAGGAGGTTTTAGTATGAAAGATGTTCTTAAAGAGACCGTGGAAAGCGTACCAGATTATAAGGTGTTTAAAACGGTTGATGAGTTAAATGAATCCTCTAAAGAATTGGCTAAGAGGTACCCAAATGTGGTTAACCTGTTGGAAGTGGGAAACTCTCGAGATAATAATCCGATCTATTGTCTCAAGATAGGAAATGGGAAAAAATCTGTACTTTTATATGCCTTTCCTCATCCCAATGAGCCAATAGGTAGTTTGGTGTTAGATCATTTATCGGAGAAGTTGGCATCATCAAAGGAATTGAGAGATCTCTTCGATTTTACCTGGTATATAATCAAGGTAGCCGATCCGGATGGTGCAAAACTCAATGAGGGCTGGTTTAAAGGGCCTTTCAATCCATTGAATTACGCCTTGAATTTCTATAGGCCTGCTGGTAATCAACAGGTTGAATGGACATTTCCCATAAAGTACAAGACACTCGACTTCAACTCTCCTATCCCTGAGACCAAAGCACTCATGAATATAATGGAAGAAGCAAAACCAGATTTTATATACAGTCTTCACAATGCTGGGTTTGGAGGGGTATATTTTTATATAACCGATGAAGCACCACTTTTGTACCCTATATTTGAAAAGGCATACAAGGATCTGAATCTACCAGCAAGTCTGGGAGAACCAGAGATGCCTTATGCCATAAAACTCTCCGATGCGGTATACAAGATGCCAACAACAGAAGACACCTATGATTACTATGAAGAGTATTCTGATAAAGACCCTGCAGAGATAATAAAAAGTGGGACCTCGAGTTACGGTTATGCCAGAAGATTCAACGATAAAGTATTCGAGTTAGTCTGTGAAGTTCCTTATTACTACGATCCGAGAATAGAGGATCTATCGTCGGTTAATAAGATCAGACGTGACTTAGTATTGAAAAAGATAGATACAATGCAGCGTAATTATGAAGACCTCGAAAACATATATGATATAGTTAAGAAAAGACTTGTAGTCAAGACTCCTATGCAACAAGCCATAGATTATTTTTTAGATTCTGCAAAGAAATCTATTCCTGTGGAGAGAAAATGGGCTCAGCAAGCTGAGGAGCTCGGAAGAAAAGCTACAGTTGCGGAAGAGTTCGATAACGAACTGGTGTCGAATTTTTACATAATGTTGATATGGGGCATGTTCAGGAGAATGTTACTCGTTAACTATGAAGTAAACAAGGACGGGGATCTAAAAAGTGCGGCAGATAGTGTTTATCAAAAATTACGATCTTCAAATGAAGAACTTGAGAAAGGTTTAAATTACACTGTCATACCGATCCAAAAACTCGTGAAGGTACAACTCATGGCTGGATTATACAGTGCCTTATATGTGAAATGTTGTAAATAGCCTTGATGACATTTATGTTAAGCTCCGAAGTTGGAGCAAAAAACCATAAGGAGAAACGAGGGATCGGTAATCGTACAACATAGGAATTCCAGTGCTAATGACTACTGTTACAACGATGGCAGGGGGAGTGTAAAATAAATTGTGTAAAGTTCCTCCAAATGATAGAATAAAGAAAAAAGGAGGAATGGAGATGAAGGCAAGACTGCTAACTAAAGAACAAGTTCGCAAATTCATTGAAGAGAATGACATCAAATCGATGGAAGATGTAGAGGATGTCTTCAAGGAAATGTTCAAGATGGTTTTGGAAGAGATGCTAAACGCAGAACTCGATGAAGAGCTCGGTTATATAAAGTACGATTACAAGAACAAGAAGACCAACAACTCGAGGAATGGTCATTCTAAGAAGAAGGTCAATTCTTCCTATGGAGAGATAGAATTGGCCGTTCCAAGAGACAGGGAATCGGAATTCGAACCGATAGTGGTGAAAAAGCATCAACGTGACATAACGAACATAGAAGATTCCATACTCTCCATGTACGCTAAGGGGATGACGACAAGGGACATATGCGAGCACGTGAAAGAGATATACGGTCGCGAGATATCCCCGGAGTGGGTAAGCAGGATAACGGATAGGATAATACCGCTAATGGAGGAATGGCAAGAGAGGGCATTGAAAGAGGTATACGCGATCGTCTACCTGGATGGTGTGGTGTACAGAGTAAAAGATGAAGGTAGGGTAAAGCAAAAGACCGCATATGTAGTGATAGGGATAGACATAGAGGGGAAGAAAGACGTACTCGGCATATGGCTTGGAGGGGCAGAGAGCGCGAAATTCTGGATGGCGGTGTTGACGAATTTGAAGAACAGGGGAGTGAGAGACGTACTCATATTTGGGGTAGATGGATTGGTGGGACTCGAGGAAGCGATAAAGGCCGTATTTCCCGACAGTGAGATTCAGCCCTGTATAGTACACAAAGTGAGGAACAGTGTTAAGTACGTCTCATACAAAGACCTGAAAGAATTCACGAGGGATTTGAAGGAAGTGTACAGAGCGGCGAGTCAAGAGGCGGGATACAATAATCTCATGAAGATGAAGGAGAAATGGGGAGAGAAGTATCCGTTGGCGATAAAGAGCTGGGAGAAGGAGTGGGAAAGGATATCGACGTTCTTCAAGTATTCGCCCGAGATAAGGAGATTGATATACACGACGAATCCGATAGAGAGTTTCAACAGTCAATTGAGGAAGGTAACGAAGACGAGGAGGGTCTTTCCAAACGATACATCGGTATTGAAGATATTGTATCTTGCAACGATGAACAGGGTGAAGAAATGGGAAAAGAGCAAGATCAAAAACTGGAATCAGATCCTATCTCAGCTCGTGATCGAATTCGGAGAGAGGGTGGAAAAATACTTGTACAATCGAGCATGAGAGGACTTTACACAAAAAACTTGACAGACCCAAAAACACCGGTTTAAAATACCCAGATCCAACGGTTAAATTTGGACATTTGTTAGCCTTATCTAACATCATCTCCTTCCCTTTTCGTCAACACACTCACCTTCGTCAATCCTTCT
>WFSK01000007.1 GCA_015486095.1 Thermotogae bacterium | reverse complement strand
GAGATATACTGCTGTTGTACAGCTTTATAGATTGGTTGATAAATCTACCTGAGGAGGAGAACGAGGAATTTCATGAAGAGATAGTGAGATTTGAGGAGGTGAAGAGAATGGCATACATCACGAGTATAGAGGAATTTGCGAAAAAAGAAGGAATGAAGGAAGGTATAAAAGAGGGTATGGGAAAAGGCATGTTAAAAAATGCTCAAGAATCCGTAATAGACGCAATAGAAGCCAAATTCGATGAAGTACCGGAAGATATGGCGAAACAGATAAAGGAGATAAAGGATGTGGATGTGTTAAAAGATCTACACAGAAAAGCCATAAAATCCGAAACACTCGATGAATTCAGAACTGTTTTGAAGGGAATAAATGAAAAATGATCCCCAGCATCCTATCATAAGGACAGGTTTTTAAACCTCTCCGATGAATCCGTAGGGATAGGTCTTCAGACCTGCCCGATGGAACGAAGTTCCACAGCATTATTCACCTTCGGTGAAGCGGACAGGAGTAAACTCCCGTTCCTACGATGTATTCACAACAGCCTCTCAACAACGATAGCGATTTGCAGAGAAAGAAATAGTGGAGTCGAGCAACATCTCCATTCCCACTAACGATGCACATCGAGATATGCCTCCTACCGATCCCGTGTTGCATAACTCGTAAAATCATGATAACATTAATAAAAGGTAGATTATATGCCAGTGTAGCTCAATTGGCAGAGCAACTCATTCGTAATGAGTAGGTTTGTGGGTTCAATTCCCACCGCTGGCTCTGATTTTTATGCTTACTTTTCGGAAGGACCGTTTTTTGCACTACATCGAAAACAAATGTCTCCGTTTTGTAAAGGAAAAGAACCTTTTAGAGCATGGAGAACATGTTTTGTGTGCTGTATCTGGCGGAATCGATTCTATAGCCATGCTGATGATACTCAAAGCATTACGTTCCAGGCTTAATATAACGCTATCCTGCGCCCACTTAAATCATAAACTCCGTCCTACATCTACTAAAGAAGCCGAATTCGTAAAAGAAATGTGTGAGGAACTCAAGATCCCCGTTATCGTTGGAGTAGAAGACGTTAGAAAGTACGCAACGATTCATTCCTCACACTCATTGGAAGAGAATGCACGCGAGGTGAGATATAGATTCCTGAATAGAGTGGCCGATACACTCAAAGTCGATAAAATAGCCATTGCACATAACATGGATGATCTTGTAGAGACGTTCTTTATGCGGTTAATACGCGGTGCCGACTTGAAAGGTATTACATCTATACCTATAAAAGTGGGAAGAATCGTTCGTCCGATTTTGTGCTTGAGTAGGAAAGAAATAAGAAAATATGTTAAAATATATAATGTGAGGTATGTTGTAGATGAGAGTAATTATGACGTTCGATATCCGAGAAATCGGATAAGGTATGGTTTTTTGCCATATATAGAACGAGAATTCGATCCAAAGGTAAAGGAGCATGTCTTTTTCCTCATCAATACTCTTCGCGAGATCGACGAGTATGTGGAAGGAAAGGCAAAAAAGATATATAATAAGATTTCAGTTCATGGAAAAGGATATGAAGAATTGGATATAGGATCGATGTGCCATTTAGAACCGTTTTTGATAAGACGCATAATAGCTTTAGCACTTGAACACATAAGAGAAATAAGGATCGAAAGAAGTAAGATTGATATGATATATGATCTGATAAAGGGACATAAGAATGGAACGGTAACTTTGGGGGCAGGATTTATCGCATCTGTGGATTACAGGAGATTGAGGATATGTATCCCCGAAACCATCCCAGAGTTTCACATACGATTGAATCCTGGTAAAAACGTGATCGAGGAGCTCAACTATAGGATAGATATGGAGTTTCTCGAAAGAGATGAGATTTCATTTGAAGATGGGGTTGCCTTCTTCGACGCCGATGAGATGGTATATCCTATCTATGTAAGAAATTGGAGGAAAGGAGATACAATAGAACCTTTTGGTATGAAAGGAAGTCAAAAGAAGGTACAGGACATCTTTACCGATAGCAAGATCAACAGGGATGAGAGGCAAAGGATTCCCATTTTTGTCGATGGGAAGGGGCAAATTTTATGGGTATATGGACTGAAGCGTTCTCGTTTATATCCGATAAAGAAAGAAACGAAAAGAATAGTAAAGATAAGTGTGAAAAGAATCGAAGGGAGGAATTTTCGATTTGAGTGAGTTGCGTATATTTAAATTCGCAAGATACGACGACAGGAGGAATGATCCCACAAATAGACCCAATGGTTCTCAAAGAAGGGGCAATGGTCCGTTAAAGCCAAATTGGAGAATGATACTCTTTTACTTGTTTACTATTATGCTCTTCCTGTTTCTCATACAGCTTCTTTACCCTTCCTCTAAGACCGTCGATCAGTTGGACTTCACCAGATTTTGGAATATGGCGATGGCCAAACCCACACCTGTAAAGCAAGTTATCATAGACCAGGATGGGAAATTGAAGGTTATAACAGTAGATCACGTATACGAGGTCAACGCTCCCTGGATCATGAATGGAAACTATGTGGACAAACTCGTAGAGAACGGGATAGAAGTGACGGGTAAGATCTCTATGGTCAACAATTGGTGGGTCAATGTCCTGATATATACCATACCAACGGTAGCGATAATCATATTCTGGCTGTATATGATGCGAAGAATGGGTGGAGGAGGTTCTCAAGCATTCTCTTTTACAAAGAGTCCTGCCAGTGTGGTAAATCCCAATGAAAGACGCGTAACCTTTAAGGACGTAGCAGGTGTGGATGAAGCAGAAGAAGAATTGAAAGAAGTGGTGAATTTTTTAAAGGAGCCATCCAAATACACCTCGATAGGTGCGAAGTTACCAAAGGGAATATTGCTCGTTGGACCACCAGGAACAGGCAAAACTTTGTTAGCGAGGGCAGTTGCTGGAGAAGCGAATGTTCCGTTCTTCCACATGAGTGGTTCGGATTTCGTCGAATTGTTTGTGGGAGTTGGAGCAGCAAGGGTAAGAGACCTCTTCAGACGAGCGAAGCAAAGTGCTCCTGCCATAATATTTATAGACGAAATAGATGCAGTGGGACGTCAAAGAGGTGCCGGACTTGGAGGAGGGCATGATGAAAGAGAGCAAACCCTTAATCAACTATTGGTGGAAATGGATGGTTTCGATGTTCGTGAAGGTATAGTGTTGATTGCGGCAACGAATAGACCAGATATTCTCGATAGAGCTCTTCTTAGACCTGGTCGAATAGACAAGAAGATCGTTGTCGATCCACCAGATATCAGGGGTAGAGAAGCGATATTGAGAATTCATATGCGAGGAAAACCTGTGGATCCATCCGTTGATGTCAACGTATTAGCTCGTAGAACACCTGGTTTTGTTGGAGCAGACCTCGAAAACCTGGTAAATGAAGCTGCCTTATTGGCAGTGAGAAGAAGCAAGAAGACCATAACTATGAATGAATTGGAAGAGGCCATCGATAGGGTTATAGCAGGACCAGAAAGGAAATCGCGTGTAATAAGTGATAAAGAACGAAAGATCATAGCATATCATGAGGTCGGGCATGCACTCGTTGCTTCGTACCTGCCACACGCTGAACCGATCCACAAGATATCGATCATACCTCGTGGTTACAGGGCATTAGGCTACACCCTCCAATTACCGGTGGGTGATAAGTATCTAACGAGTAAAAGTGAGTTAATAGATAAGATAACCGGTTTGTTGGGAGGACGTGCTGCAGAAGATCTTATCTTCAATGAAGTAACCACTGGTGCAGCCAATGATATAGAGGTTGCCACAGGATTGGCACACAAAATGGTATGTGAATTCGGTATGAGTGAAAGATTAGGTCCATTATCTTATAAGGGACAGGAAGAAGAAGTATTTCTTGGAAGAGACATATCCAAGTTGAAGAATTACAGTGAAAAGACATCGAGCGAAGTAGATGAAGAAGTACGCAATATAATCGAAGATTGCTATGCGAAGGCAAAAAAGATAATCAAAGAGCATAAAGAAGATATGGATAGGATCGTATCTTATCTTCTAAAACACGAAGTGATAGAACGAGACGAATTCACGCGTCTTCTACACAACAAGCAACCAGAAGAGGAAGCAAAAGAAGAAGCGAAAAATGAATTTCCTGTTCGAGAGGTGAATTGATGAATGTTCAAGCACTCATCGGTTTAGAAAAAGTGTTCACTATAAAAGTAACGGGTGGGATGTCTGGAAAACTCATGGATAAAGATATGATAGATGCCCTTGCAACCTTTGCACTCATAAAGGAGATACACAGAGCTTGTTTTGCGATGGTAAAAGATAAATTAGAAGAAGGTAAGATCGCCGTAACGGTGAAGACAGAGATAGAGCATGTTGCCCCCACTCCTATAGGTATGAACCTTCATATGAAGATCAAGATAACCGAGATCATAGGAAGGGCAATATCCTTTGATATTCGTGTATACGATGAAGTAGAGTTTGTTGCAAAAGCAACGCATAAACGTATCATCGTAGATAAGTACATAGTAAAGAGCAAACTTAAAGAAAAACAAAGAAAAGCACATGTAATAACTTGAATAATAAGAGTAATCTATATAGCGAAATCTATCTCAAGAACTATACTCATAAAGGAACCCTAAGAGTAGCTCTTGTATATCCTAACACATATAGTATTGGGATGTCTAACCTGGGTTTTCATGCCGTTTATGACCTTTTAAGCTCCTCTGAATTCATAAGATGTGAGAGATTTTTTTACGAAGGAAAAGGAGAACTACGCTCTGTGGAAAGCAATGCCCAATTGAGAGAGTTCAACGTTGTAGCCTTTTCAGTATCCTTTGAGCTGGATTATCCCAATTTACTTCTATCTCTTCAGCAAAGCGGTATAAATCCCATCGCAAAGATGAGAACTATATATGATCCAATAGTGGTATGTGGTGGTGCTGTAACATGTATAAATCCAAAACCCCTCTCGAATTTCGTCGATGTCTTCTTTCTGGGAGAGATAGAAGAGAAGGGAATAGAAGTATTCGAATTGATATATGAGGGATTGAAAAAGAGGATGACAAGAGAAGAGATCTTGAATGCACTTTCTCATCTGAAAAATACCTATGTACCTTCCACGGGTTATGAAGGAGTATGCTCCAAGCTGATGAACATTCATCTCTCGAGGGCAGAAACCGTTATATTAACTCCAAGGGCATCGTTCGGGAAACGTTATCTTCTAGAAATAGCGAAGGGGTGTACGAGAAGATGTAAGTTTTGCATCGTGCCTTATTCGTATTCTCCTTATAGATTCATGAAACCCGAAGAAGTGATAGCACGTCTGGACCGAGTGAAGGATAAAATAAAAACTATTGGGCTGGTCAGTGCAACTCCCTCGGATTACCCTTATTTAGGGCGAATCCTGGATTACCTCGAAGAGAATGCATTCTCTTTTTCACTTTCTTCTGTAAGAATAGATACTCTATCGAGGAGACTCGCTGAAGCTCTTGCAAAAGGAGGACAAAGGACTATCACGGTGGGCATAGAAACTGGTAGCGAAAGATTGAGAAGATTCATACGTAAAGGCCTCTCAGACGAGAAGATCTTCGAAGGACTATCTATCGCAAAAGAAGCTGGAATAAAACACTTAAGAATATACATCATGTTAGGTTTACCCACAGAAACCGATGAAGACGTTTTGGAAACAGTGGCGCTCATCGAGAAGATTCAGAGTAGATTTGCTTTTTCTACTATTCAGCTGAACGTAAATCTCTTCGTACCAAAACCCAAGACTCCTTTTGAAAAATATAAACTCTGTGATAAGAGTACCTTTACCAGGAGAGCGAAAACGTTGAGGAAATCATTAAAAGGGGCTATAATCAAGATCAAGGGGTATCGCTTAGCTAAATTAGAATGGTATCTATCCAATGGCAGTGAAGGAACCGGAGAATTTATAGCTCGCGCTGCAGGTATTACAGGTCATTAGAATTCCTGTATAGAAATATGAAAGTGTAAAGGAGAACGTAGAGAATTTTGCCACAGTTACAGAAAGGAAGATGAGTTATGAGAAAGAGAATCCTTGTTGTCGATGATGAACCCTCAATAGTGGAGCTTGTGAGTTATAATCTAAAGGGGGAAGGATACGATGTCTTAAAAGCATATAGTGCGAAAGAAGCACTCGAATTAATAGAAAAGGAAATGGTAGATCTTTTCATAATAGACATCATGCTTCCTGATATGGATGGTAAGGAGTTGTGTCGTATAATACGTGAGCGGGGAAACACCCGAGATAAGCCGATAATATTCTTGACTGCAAAGTCAAGTGAATTCGATAGGGTTGTTGGCTTTGAAATAGGAGGAGATGATTACGTAACGAAACCATTTAGTATTCGAGAATTGCTCGCACGGATCAAGGCGATCTTCAGAAGAATAGGATACAAGAGCAAAAAAGCAGTTGAAGAAAAAAAGAAGAATATAATCAGAGCACAGGATCTGGAAATAGACCCGGATAAATATGAGATCAAGGTAAGGGGGAAGAGTATTAATCTGACATCTCTTGAATTCGATCTATTACGCTTTCTTGCGGAAAATGAAGGCAAGGTTTTTAGTAGAGCAGAATTGTTGAGCAAGGTTTGGAATGACGATTATGGTTTAGATCCGCGTAAGATCGATGTTCATATCAGAAGACTGAGGATGAAGATAGAAGAAAATCCATCTTCTCCCCAATATATAATAACGATCAGGGGTAGAGGTTATAAATTCCGAGATCCGGCGAAAAATTCATCCAATTCACCCTAGGAGAGAAGTGTTTAGGCATGGAGAGAATATTCGATCATATCCGCGACGCAATCTTTGTCATCGAAGATAAAAGGATCTCTTTTCTAAACAAGTCTGCTTCTAACGCTTTGAATACCCCGAAAGAACATTTGATCGGTAAAGATATATTCACCTTATCGAGTAATGTGCCATTTACAAGGCTACTTTGGAGAATTTTAAAAGAATGGGAGGACACCGACAATGAAGTTTCTGAACCCTTCTCTATCAAGATAGATAAATACGAATGTACTCTTCTTCCCTTAAAAGACACCGAAAGAGAAAGGATAGCGATAATAATAAGTAATCTCATCGATAAAAGCCAACGTGACATTATGTCTACTGCTTCTCACGAATTGAAGACACCACTCACCTCCATCAAAGGCTTCGCAGAAACACTCATCTTAAACGGCTTAAAGAACAAAGAGATGGCTATGAAATATCTAAAAATAATCGAAAAAGAAGCAACTCGTATGACCAATCTAATAAACGAATTACTCGATATCCTGAGATTAGAAGCAGACGATTTCCAGCTACATTATAAAACGGTAAATCTTAAAGAAATAGCACAATACGTGATAGACCTCGTGAAGCCTCTGGCTATAGAAGGAAATGTTTCGCTGGTACTCGAAGCAGGTGAAGCCATCAATATGTTCGGAGATCCCGAATTATTAACCCAGTTATTTTCTAATTTACTGGATAATGCAGTGAAGTATACTTCACAAAAGGTGGGAGAAAAGAAGGTAAAGGTGGAGATCTTCAAAAGAGAGAATGAAATCGTAATTCGAGTATCGGATACCGGTATAGGTATACCAAAAGATGCCATACCTCACATATTCGATAAGTTCTATAGATCTGAAAGGTTTAAAGTTCCCGGTACGGGCGGAAGTGGACTCGGATTATCGATCGTTAGAAGCATCGTTGAAAAACACAAAGGATATATAAAGGTTGATAGTGAAGAAGGCAAAGGAACCATATTCACTGTATACTTTCCTATACAAACCGATAATATAATGATAGTGAAAGATGAATATTTGGAGAAAATAGAAAAGATCAAAGATGCCATAGATAGAGCTCATTCCATTCTTGTTATCGGACATATACGTCCAGATGGTGATTGTATAAGTTCCGTTTTGGGATTGAGTTATGCCCTGGAAAAACTCGGAAAAGATGCCATTCCTTGTTTGGAGGATGATGTTCCCCGGGTTTTCAGAGGGATTCCGGCATGGGAAAGTATAGTCAAACCTCAAGAACTGAGAAATAGAAGATTCGATCTCGTATTCATAGTGGATTCCTCTGACATAGAACGTATTGGAAAGGCAAATGAGTTGTTAGAAGAAGGTGTGCCAGTCGTAGTTCTCGATCACCATAAGACCAACAAAAGCTTTGGAGATATCAACTGGGTGGATTCATCTTATGCATCGACTTCTCAAATCATATATGAATTTTTGAAGGCTATCAAGTTTAATATCTCTCCAAAACATGCCCAGATCTTGCTGACAGGAATAGTTACCGATACGGGTTTTTTCAAATATTCCAACGTCACACGAAAGGCACTCGAAGACACAGCGGAGTTAGTAGAACTCGGAGGGAATATAAACGATATCGCCAACATGGTACTGGAAAATATGACATTAGAACAATTGAATCTTTACAGCAAATTTCTCCAAACGATACATATAGAATCGAATGGTCGACTCGGTTGGGGATATGTAAGTGGGGAGATGTTCAGAGAGACCGATACGAAAGAGGGGGATGCGGCATTCTTCGTTCAAACCATTAGAAGTATAAATACGGTGGAAGTTGCCATTTTGTTCATAGAAGAAGATGAAGGCATACATGTCGAGTTTCGTTCCAAAAAATTTATCGACGTCAGTGAAATCGCATTACATTTCGGCGGTGGTGGGCATGAAAGGGCTGCAGGTTGTACATTGAAAGATACATCACTTGAAGAAGCAAGGAAAAGAGTGCTGCAATACGTGATCGAAGAACTCAATAAGCAAAATGCGAGATAAGATCGTGGGGGCAATCGTCGAATATAATCCCTTTCATTACGGACATCTTTATCACTTAGATCAGATAAGAAAAAAAGGGAAAGCATATGCCGTAGTATGTGTTATGAGCGGAAACTTCGTTCAACGAGGTGAACCCGCTATACTGGATAAATTCGCAAGGACGAAAATGGCAATCTTCAACGGAGTGGATATTGTTATAGAATTACCTTTCGTCTATGCAACACAAGATGCACGTGGCTTTGCTATAGGGGCAGTAGGAATTTTACACAGAATGCATGTGATAGACGAGATCTGGTTCGGCAGCGAAGTGGGAGATATTCAAAAGATGTATCCCATATATTCTATATTGGTGAATGAGCCGAT
>WFSK01000006.1 GCA_015486095.1 Thermotogae bacterium | reverse complement strand
GGTTGTGAAGACGAAGGAAGGTATCACGTCGGTGAGAAACAGGAAGTTTCGAATGTGACGGCGTGCAGGACGGATGCTCGTCACAGTCCGACGTGATACCCCTGAGTCGAGCAACATGTTCACTTACACAACGATGCACACCGCTAAACTCCATAAGGTAGGAAGGATATCTCGATGTACGAGTGTTGTGAACGGTTACGAAGCTGGAGGAAGGTAGCATATTGGCGAGAAACAGGATGTTTTGAGTGCATCGGCATTTATGGAAGAATGCTCGATGCTGACCAATATGCTACCGACAGAAGCGAGCAACGTGTTCGTTCACATCAACGATGCACATCGAGATATCCCTTCTACCGAACACTTGACTTTTGATCCGTAGTAGAATAGAATAGATCGATGACTTCGAAGAGAGTTAACGTGCTTATTTGGGTGCGTAGTTCAGAGGGAGAACGCTTCCTTCACGCGGAAGAGGTCGCAGGTTCAATCCCTGCCGCACCCACTGATGAGGAGGAAAATGCAAGGTTTTGGTAAAGCGAAAGTACAACTGTGTTCAATAAAAAAACAAATAGAGAGAATTCACCTCTTAAGAGGTGAATTTTTTTATATAGGGGGTGATGTTATTGAAGAAGATCATGGATGAAGAGGAGATCTCACGTATGTTGAGGCGTCTCTGTAGTGAAGTATTGGAAAGATCCAGTGGTGCAGGAGACCTTGCGCTGTTGGGAATTCAGACGAGAGGCGTCTATATTGCCGAGCGCCTGAAGAGGTTGATAAGGGATGTGGAAGGAGTGGATGTACCGATAGGAAAGCTGGATATAACGTTATATCGGGATGATACTGCTCTGAAGATGGGAAGGGCGGTGGTGAAAGAAACCGAGATCCCATTCGATATCAATGAGAAGCGAATAATATTGGTAGACGATGTAATATTCACTGGTAGAACTGCCCGGGCCGCTCTCGATGAGATCATGGACTTCGGTCGGCCGAGGTGTGTCTGGTTGTTAACCCTCCTGGATAGAGGGCATAGAGAATTACCAATAGAACCTAATTTCCTGGGTAAGAGGATTCCTACAACACTGAAAGAATGGCTACTCGTCAAAGTGAAAGAGTATGATGGAGAAGATGGGGTCTACATAGAAGAGAGGGGATAATGATGTTCAAAGGCAGAGATGTAATAGATGTGGATTGCTTTAATAAGGAAGAGCTTCTTCGAATATTCCAAACAGCCGAGAGTTTCAAGGAGATCCTCTCAAGGCCGATAAAGAAAGTTCCTGCTTTAAGGGGAAAGAGAGTATGCAATCTCTTCTTCGAGCCGAGTACGAGAACACGGATATCATTTGAAATTGCAGAAAAAACGTTGAGCGCGGATGTAACGAATTTCACTGCATCAACGAGTAGTCTTAAAAAGGGAGAATCCTTTAAGGATACCATATTGACTCTCTCGGCGATGGGTATAGACTTATACGTTATACGGCACTCTGAGCCTGGGGCTCCTGTTATGCTCAAACGTTATACAAATGCCGTGGTGATAAATGCTGGTGATGGCATCCATGCACATCCAACCCAAGCCATATTGGATGGATATACGGTGTGGGAAAAGAAGAAAGACTTCACGAACGTTAAGATAGCGATAATAGGAGACATATACCATAGCCGTGTAGCCCGTTCAGATATGAAGATGTTTCGTATACTTGGTTCCGAAATCTCGATCTGTGCGCCTTACACGTTGTTGCCAAAAGATGTCGAGAATTATGGTGTTACTGTGGCAAAGAAACCAGAAGAAGCCATTGAGAACGCCGACGTTGTCATGGGTTTAAGAATGCAGCTAGAGAGGCAATCTTCGGGTCTATTTCCTTCTTTACGGGAATATAATGAAATGTTCGGTATAACGCCAGAACGTATGAAACATGCAAAACCAGATGCCATTTTGATGCATCCGGGACCGATCAATCGGGGTGTAGAACTGGATAGTTATACTGCGGATGCCACGTACTCGGTTATACCTGAACAAGTTACCAATGGTGTCGTTACCAGAATGGCTTTGTTATACCTTTTGCTTGGAGGTGTTCAGATTGAAGGTACTGATTAAGGGTGGAGATTTGATTTCTCACTCATATGTTGGTAAATACGATGTCCTTATCTCGGATGGAAGGATAGAGAAGGTAGCGAAAGACATTGATAACGATAACGGTTATAGGGAAATAGATGCATCTGGTTGTTTTGTATTCCCTGGATTCATAGATATGCACACCCATTTGCGAGAACCGGGCTTCGAATATCGGGAGACACTTGATACCGGCCTGAAAGCTGCTCTTCATGGCGGGGTTACTACCCTCGCCTGTATGCCCAATACCCTTCCTGCCATTGATAATAAGGCTAATGTTTCTTTTCTTTTAGGTAAGAGTAAAGATCTTCATCTCGCGGATCTGTTGGTCATAGGAGCAATAACCAAAAGGAGAGAGGGTAAAGAGCTTGCCAATATGGGAGAGATGAAAATGGCTGGGGTCGTTGCTTTTTCTGATGATGGTTCCCCTGTTACAAATTCTCATATTATGAGAAGAGCGATGGAATATGCCAAGAGCATTGATTTACCTGTTATTTCACATTGTGAAGTTACTGAGCTCTCCAATGGTGGACATATGCGAGAAGGTTGGTTTTCAACATATTTTGGTATTTACCCTATACCAGATGTGGCGGAATCCATAATGGTAGCCCGAGATATAGAGTTATCTTACCTAACAGGTGAGCGTCTGCATATAGCACATGTCTCCACAAAGCGTTCTGTCTCCCTTGTAAAGCAGGCAAAACGAGATGGTATTCCAGTCACCTGCGAAGTTACACTCAATCATCTTCTTTTTACTGATGAGGACCTCTTCGATTACGATACGAATAAGAAGGTAAATCCTCCCCTACCAACGAGAAAAGATCAGGATGTACTTTACGAAGCCATCGAGGACGGTACGATAGATATCCTAGTTACGGATCACGCTCCTTATGCTCCCCATGAGAAGGAAGTAGAGTTCCAACGAGCGCCTTTTGGGATATCGGGTCTGGATCTGTTCTCGAATATGTTATTCGAAGTTCACCGGCGCTCTGGAATAGGGATGAGGAAGTTGGTGGAAGCTGCGACATTCGTACCTGCCCGACTTTATCGTCTCGAGGATAAGGGAGACATAAAGGAGAGAAACCTCGGAGACTTGGTCATCTTCGATCCCACGCAAACTTGGGAATGCCTCCCAGAAATACTCTATTCCAAAGGCAAAAATACACCTTTCATAGGTAAGGAAATAAAAGGCAAAGTTATCGCAACACTGAAGAATGGTGAGATAGTGTATGATGCAGAGGAAGGCATGATGAGAAGGGTTGAGGAGATTGAGGCGAGGTAAATTACTCGATATACAGGTAGATCTACGGAGTAATTATGTGAAATTGAAAATAGGTGCAAATATCGATGTCAAACCTGGGCAATTCGTCATGTTGAAAGGGGATTGGGAAGAGCCCATCCTTCCCCGGCCATTCAGTATCTACGATCGGGATAACATTTCCTTTACTGTATTGATGAAGATTCGGGGTAAGGCCACGAGAAAATTGAGCAAATTGAAGATAGGAGGTGAAATAAGGTTCAAAGGACCGCTTGGGAATCCATATCCTGAATTCTCGGATAGGATGACGTATTTGATAGGAGGAGGGAGTGGGTATGCTCCTCTTCATTTCTATGCTGAGCACTGCCCTCGGAAAGAGAACATCATCTTTTTCATAGGTGTGGACAAGAAGGATACTCGAGAATTCTTCGATGAAGTCAAAGGGTGCCGATACGAATGGGCAGTTGAGGATGGTTCTTCGGATTACAAAACGGTTGTAGATCTAATAGAGGATTACTCTTTTCCACCAGATGCAGTTTTAATAGGATGTGGACCTAAAGTGGTTCTCCAGACAATGCTTCGTATAGCGGAGATGAATTCACTCGAGGCTTACGTTTCTCTTGAGGAAATGATGGTGTGTGGAGTAGGGATGTGTAAGGGATGCGCGGTAAAGGTTAAAGAAGGCGATCGAATTTCGATAAAGCACGTTTGCAAAGATGGACCGTTGTTCTCTGTCAAAGAGGTGTTACTGGAGTGGTAGATATCGCTGTTGAACTGTTCGGATTGAGGTTCAAGAATCCCGTTGTCCTTGCCTCTGGTCCTTCTGGTAATGGTAAAGAGGCGATAGAGGTCTTTGATCTTGCAAAATTGGGTGGATTCACGACGAAGACCGTAACTTGGGAGCCAAGGCAAGGGAACCCTCCTCCAAGATTGGTGGAGATCTACGGGGGGATCTTGAATTCCATTGGGCTAGAGAACAACGGAATCGAGTGCTTTATAAAAGAAGAATTACCGTTATTGAAGGATGTAGATACAGTTAAGATAGTCAGCGTTGGTGGTGATACGGTCGAGGAGTTTGCCCAAATGGTAGAACGTTTGAACGATATTCCATATGTAGATGTGATAGAACTGAATCTGTCATGTCCAAATGTTGAAAATGGTGGTATATCTTTCGGCAAATCACCTTCGATGGTGAGAAAGGTCTGTGAAACATGCAAGAAGATGTCTCCGAAAAAGCCCCTGATGGCTAAATTATCTTCCGATGTGACGGATGTCGTAGAGATAGCTTCTGAAGCGATAAAGGGAGGGATAGATGGACTCACGTTGATCAATTCCGTTCAAGGGATGAGAATGAATATCGAAACGGGAAGGCCATACTTGTTGCGTGGAGTAGGTGGAATGAGCGGTCCCTGTATAAAGCCTATAGGGATATGGAATGTATATCAAGTTAGAAGAGCATTCCCCGATATTCCTATAATAGGAACGGGTGGCGTTATGAATGGAGAGGATGTGATAGAATACATCATGGCAGGAGCGAATGTGGTAGGTATAGGTTTTGGTGCGATAGTGGATTTCGATCTGCCTTACAGAGTTATCGATGAGGTGAAAGTGTTCTTAAAAGAGCATAAGTACGGTTCTATCAGGGATTTGGTGTCCAAACGTGGGGACATTCAATAACTGGATTGCTGAAGGGATTGGGGAAAAGGTGCCGGTGGACGCCAAACTACCGAAAGATGGGGTTTTTCTCGACCGCGTGTACATACCCGCGAGATGTCCTAATGGCTGGGCGAGTGGAAGTCCAATGGATTTTTTTGACGAAGAGGTGGCGAAAGATAATTCCTTTGTAAAAGAGGCATTGAAGAGGGGAAGGGTGTTATTTGAAAACGTTCAAAAATAGATATAGAGAATTGAGAAGAAAGAACGATTCGATATTAGTCGTAGGGCTTGACACGGATGTAGAGCGCCTTCCATCTGGTTATAGTAAAGATGCCAGGGGAGTTTTGGAATACAACAAACATATAGT
>WFSK01000005.1 GCA_015486095.1 Thermotogae bacterium | reverse complement strand
TCATATTTTTTGAGTATCATTCTAAAAAGAACATTATTGGAGAGATCCTTCAATCTTTTACAAACATCGTTGACGAGAGTAATCTTTTCGTTATCTACAGATGGAGGGAGGATATCGAAGAGCGAATATATCTTTCCGGCATACTCATAGGTCTTGAGCTTATTCACTATCTTGTTCACATTATGGATGGAATTCGCCAATATCATTACTTGTGCAGATGGGTTATACCCGAACTTTTTCACCATATCTTCTGTCAGTATCGATGCATCTCCTCGGCGATCCAGCAAACCTGAAATGCTGTAATCATAAGAGAAGAATAGGCCAATCGTGAAGCATCCGAGGATTATCGAGACTACGATAGTTGTGATGATGAGTTTTCTATAATATTTGTTCAAAAAATCGGTATACCATCTGGATATCCTCTTCGGAATATCTCTCTCAATGGACAGTTTATCCATGTATTTCTTAGAAATGAGTAAGATGGAAGGCAGAAGAGCGAGCATGGAAGCAGAGAAAAAGATCGTACCCCAACCTGCAATAAAACCTATTTGGTAGAGGGCGGGTAATTTGAGGAATGAAAGGGAGAAGAAGGCAGCTGCAGTGATGCCAGTGCGCCCAAAGATACCAATGCCATTTTGAGAAATGGCCATATAAATGGATTCATCTACTGTCCTTCCTCTATACCTTCCCTTTATAAATTTGCTCATTAAATCTATCCCATAATCCATGCCTAAGCCTACTAAAATTACTACTGTAGACACAGATATCAAATTGAAATAACCATAGGTTAATCTGACAAGCCCAAGTGTCCAAATAACGCTAACGCCCAAAGAGCAAAGGAAAGCCATCGAAAGCAACAGGTTTCTATAAAAGATATAAGAGAGTATGAACATGAAGATCAAGGACAAGATAACGGTCATCCACAGATCTACGTTAGCATGTTCATTCGCTTCGTAGTTGCTTTCATATTGTCCCGCAAATCTGTAAGGCAATTTGTATCTCTTATTTACAGTATCTACTACTCTTCTCAATTCCGGCATCGCTTTTTTAACAAATGACATATCGCTGGCTTTACGAGACATATAAGCGTATATGAGGATGATGCTTTTATCTTTCGATATGACGTAATTCGATTCTCCGATATCTACAGAATTCATCGATAGTCTTTCTATATATTTCTGAATATCGTTGAGTGAAGAGAGTGTATTTCCAAAGGAAGATAGATCGGTGAGCTTAAAGAATTCACGAGTGGAAGAGTTGAGGGTATCTAAGGCCTTTTTCAAAGAGCGCAGATCGGATTTGGATAAAAAATACATGGCATAATCTCTCTTGATCTTCAAACCATTATTATTGGGCACATAGGAGATGATGTCCTTCATATCGTTCAATTTGGTCACTATTTCCTTCGCAAATGCCTTTCCCTTTACCACGTCACCTTTCGTATATATGCCTATTATAAGGGTCTTCATCACATTTGTATGTGCATTCAGCTCCTCGTATTCTCTAACCTGTGGATCATCTCTGGGCAACAGCAACAGAAGTGATGGATTAACTCTTACTTTTACATCGAAGAAGAGCATCGTTATAGTAACCAGCGCAAAAAACACAACTATAGCTTTCGGATGTGTTATGACCAGCTTACCAATCCATTCGAATATCGGTGTTAATATCTTCCTCTCCTTCATATTATCTCTCACATTCTTCGATCACACCATCTTTGGATATATGATAAAACGCGATATTATTCGTATCCCATTCCAAAAATCTATCGTTCGAGAGTACGGCAAGTCTATACGTGCGAGCGAAATTCAAGATGAATGGGTCTGCATGCTCCACCTCAATGATGAAGGGATTCATGAGAAATTCGTGTTCGAATCTATTTCTTTCGTATCCTCTGAATCGATATTTCAAACTCTTATCGAAGACTACATACACGGGATAGAATACTGGCGCATCGTTTCTCTCTACCTGAGATAACACACGCCTCAAAGAATCCATCCTGGGACTCCCGGGCCTCGAAAAGATATAAGCCACATTACTACCGTCTATCACCAAGCCCTGAATTTCATCCTCTCTTATGACGTTCAAGATATAAGAGGATATTCCCTCACTTCTATAAAGCCTTAATCTTTTTTTTCTTTCATTTCTATCCATACTCTTGAAATGCTGTCTGAATTCCGCTATCCTTTCGATATCTATATTCAAGAATGACATACCTCTGAGCGCAGATATCTCAGGATAAACATCGATAGCAGCATTGTTATTCTTATCACCTTCCCAATATTCCGGAAATTCATGGATCAAGAATAGATGAAGGTCTAAAAAATCGTTTAAATAAGTACTATGCTTCGAGATGATCTTTCGACACTTCTCGAGATAATCGAGGTAATCAGTGGCATAGAAACCCAATATGCTCATTATTTCCTTTCGATAGATCATAAAACTGTTGGGATAGATGATCTCTAATATTTCACTCGTCATGATCTCGTATGGAGAATCGGCATTCAAGTTCACGTTTTCCTTATTCTTCAACGATATCGTAACCTTCCTCGTCAGGTTGACAAATACAGATGAAAAGGGAAGATCGGCATATAGAACCTTTGATATCATTTCTCTCTTCAATCTCTCGAAACCACCCCTCGAAGGCGCATTATGGAATTGTAAGAATGCCTGATAAACCCTTTTCCTCTTGTCTTCATAGCCGATCAAGAACTTCGAGTATTCTTCACTGTAGATGAAATCACTCAATCTATCG
>WFSK01000004.1 GCA_015486095.1 Thermotogae bacterium | reverse complement strand
TATATATGTTGTTCATCTCTTCGAAATCATCCATATATCTGAGAAATACAGTAACTTTTACCACTTCATTCATAGAGGATCCCGAAGCCTCTAAGATCGACTTCACATTTTCTAAAGACTGCTTTGTCTGACTTCCTATATCACTTCCTATCAATTCACCTGTTGAAGGTTCAATAGGAAGTTGTCCAGATACAAAAATGAAATCTCCTACTCTCATTGCCTGCGAGTATGGACCTATTGCCCTTGGTGCCTTGTCTGTAGAAATGACTTCTTTCTCCATTTGTTTCACCCCCGCCTTGTTATATATTTCTCGATTTCTTTGCCTTCATTTCTCTGATATAGTTATACACGGTATATCGTGATATACCCATCTCATCACTAACCATATCGACCGCTCCCTTTATTTCAAAGATCCCTTTCTCATATAGATCTCCTATGATCTTCTTATTTCTTTCAGAAGGAGAAATCTTTCTTTGACTGTTTACTTTAGATATAGCAGATTGAAGTGTTTTTTCTACTAAATCTTTTGCTGTCAAAGGAAAGAACTCTTCAACATTCGAAGAGACGCGCTTACTCACAGGTGAAAATTCATTTAAAAAGTCCACTAAAGGGGCTGATATATCTATATTAATACAAAGGAAACCGATAGGCTTATTTCGAGCATTCCTTATGACAATGGTTACAGATCTCAACAGTTTTCCATTATCGGTTTTCGTATAATAACTTCCTATAACATCATTTTTTAAAGAATCTGCCTTTTCCAATATGTTTAGGCCGAGATCAGTTAGGGGGGCTCCTTCTTTCCTTCCAGTTATGTAACCGTTTTCTACCTTTATTATTGAATGACTTATGTCCTCTAGAGAGTGAAGGACTACTTCACAATTCTTTCCAAACGCTGTAGCTATTCCTTCGACAACCGGTTCTAAAGAATTTAGGATTATCCTCGCTTCCCTACTCAGTTTAGGCTTTTCTCTCTCCATATTTTATCCCCTTTACAATTATATTTTAAAATTATTATACCATATTTATTAAAAATTTGTAATATACTGAACTAAAATTCAGACATCTCGTAGCGCATTTCAGATGTTATTGTTAAACATTAAGTCTAAGGTTTAATTCCCTTGAATGTCTTACGATGGTAAGGAGTTACACCGAATGACCTTATTGCCTTGATGTGCTCACGGGTGGGATAGCCTTTGTTATGTGACCACCCGTAGTTGGGGAATTCTTCATCTAAAAGGCACATTATCCTATCCCTCGTCACCTTCGCCACTACAGATGCCGCCGCTATTCGAAAGGATCTTCCATCTCCTCCCACGATCCTGACGTTTGGAAAGAGTGCATCGGGCAATTTCATCCCATCGACGAGTACGATGGAGGGCCTTATTTCTAAGGCGAGCACCGCTTCGATCATCGCCCTTTTCGCCGCCTGATATATGTTGATCTCATCTATGATGTTTTCATCTACAACGGATATTCCAACCCTTCTTGCATTTCTCAATATCAGGGGATACAGTTCATCCCTTTTCTTCTCGTTTAGCTTCTTCGAATCGTTCACACCATCTATCACTATCGATCTATCTATGAGAATCGCCGCGGCTACAACCGGTCCGGCCAGCGGCCCTCTACCGGCTTCGTCTACTCCCACGATGTCTTTGCCGAGGTTGAAGAATCTTTCATCGAAACTCACAAGTTCGTGGATGTTGTACTTCATAGAAATTCTCTGAAAACGACGTTACCGAGCAGCATACCCTTTTTAGTCAATCTTACCCTATCCAGATCTATTTCTACCAGTCCCTCATCCACTACCTTCTTTATCTGATCCGAATAGTAGAAATACGGGTCTATCCCAAATCTCTTCTTTATCTCTGTTAAACTCAGGCCTTCCATCATCCTCATCCCCATGAAGACTGTATCGGTGAGTTCTTCTTTCCAATCGTAAGGCCTTTCATCCACGATAGGCAATTCACCCCCGATGATGGCATCGGAATAATCCTTGATATTAGAGGTATTCGTAAACCTCCTGCCATCGATGTGGGAACTCGCACTCACTCCAAAACCCAGGTAATCGAGGTTTTTCCAGTAAGATATGTTGTGTATACATTGATAACCAGCCAGTGCCCAATTCGATATCTCATAATGAACATACCCTCTCGTTTCCAAGTAATCTATTGCATACTCGTACATCTCTGCCACAATATCTTCTTGTAGAGGACGAACCTTACCCTGTTCTATCATCCTCTTCAAGATGGTATCGTTCTCCACGGTTAAACTGTACAAAGATAGATGTTGAGGTGCAAGGGATATCACCTCTTTTAGTGTTCCTTTCCACATATCGAGTGTTTGTCCAGGGATGCCGAACAAGAGGTCTACGTTTATGTTTTCGAAGTGTTTCCGAGCCATATCATAAAATCTCAGAAAAGTAGCGTAGTCATGGTCTCTTCCAAGGAATTTCAAGATCGCATCATCGGTGGATTGCAAACCTATACTCAATCTGTTGATCCCCATGCGGGCGAAGTCTGCCAATCTTTCCTCATCGGGGAAAGATGGATTGGCCTCTATCGTGATCTCCTTCGTTTCAATTTTGGTAGTTTTATTCAATTTTTCCAAGATGCTGCGTATATCGGAAGGAGGGAATAGCGACGGTGTCCCACCACCGAAATATATCGTTTTCACCACCCTATCCTTCAACATGTCTTTCTTCAATTCTATCTCTCTTTCTAGGAGAAGGCGATATCGTGTAACCCATTCCTCCTTGAAGGGGAAGGTAACGAAATCACAATATATGCATTTGGATTTGCAGAATGGGATGTGGATGTAGATGTAAAGGTTTTTCATCCTTGTACAGTGGAGGTGATGATCTCGATTATGTTTTCGTTCATATCTTTGAATTTCGACTCTTTCCAATACCAGCACACATCTACTCCGATCGTTCTTTTTCCATCGATCCTCATCTCTACTAACCCCTTTTTAGCCAATCCACAGAAGAAAAAGATGGTAAAATCAGGTTTCTCACCCTTTAAAAGCCCACTAAGTCTTTTCGCTAACCTGCCTTTGATCAAACGTTTAGAAGAAGGTTTCAAATACATGCGTAAAGATTCCAAAAAAGGCCTTTCATAATTCATCAAACGATCCTCTATCTCATCATCAGACAGCGCCATAATTTCAAAATAGGCATCGAAAAAATCTTTCCAAACATTGACGTAATCTTCGAGGTAAAATTTACCCCAGGCCCTCTTGTCCTTTCTGAGTATTTGGAAGAACTCTTCTGTTCCATCTTTTATGATATTCTGCTTACTCATAGTTTTTCTTATCGCAATCTCCCTTTTTTATTATACCATTAAGAGTTGGATGGTACGGCACAGATGATCCGAGTCGAGTCCGACTCGGCTGTATATAAAGAGGTAGGAGGCATATCTCGATGTGCGAGTGTTGTGAACGGTTGCGAAGTAAACCTATCGTTGTCTCGAGGCAGGTGTGAGCGTATCCTATGCTCTATTCGGTTGGTTTTGCAGGATTATGATGTGTGATCTGTTCAGGGTTG
>WFSK01000003.1 GCA_015486095.1 Thermotogae bacterium | reverse complement strand
TCTGTATCCATTAAACTTCCCCTTTCTAAAGATATTATATACCTTGAAGAAAGATCTTTCAAAATTGACAATCCTTACTCTAATCCTATATAATCAATTTATGTGTATTGCCATCTATAAGATGGTAAATACGAAATCGAAAAGGAGGCAAAAAGCATGTCTAAGAAAGTTTCGATCCTTCTGGTTGTCTTTCTTCTCATTCTAAGTCTTGCCATCATGGCAAAAACGGTGAACCTCACCATTTTGTATATCAACGATACCCATGGACACGCCTGGCCATTCAATGAGTGGCACAATCCAGGAATAGGTGGTTTTGCTGCCATAGCTACATTGGTCAAAGAGATCAGAGCGGAAAACAGAAGTAAAGGTGTTTACACCTTATTCCTGCATGCAGGTGATTTCAATACGGGTATACCGGAGTCCGATCTCTTGAACGCCGAACCAGACATAAAGGCGTTGAACATGATGCATCTGGACGCGATGTGCATTGGCAATCACGAATTCGATCACCCTTATGAAACCTTGATCCATCAGATCCTAATGGCAGACTTTCCTGTTCTATCTGCGAATGTCGTCTATAAAGGAACGAATATGACTTTAGTTCCTCCCTACATTATAAAGGACTTCGATGGCTTTAAGGTGGCCATATTGGGACTCACTACACAGAGTACAGCGTATATAGGTAATCCGAAGTATGTGAAAGATGAGGACTTTCTGAATCCCATAGTAGTTGCCAAGAGATATGTCCCGATGCTGAGGAAGAAAGCCGATTTAGTCATCGCCCTCGCTCATCTTGGATTTAAGTTGGGAGAGACTCCCAATGAAAATGACCCCTATGTTGGAAGTGTTGGACTTGCAGAAGGAGTAAATGGGATAGATGTGATAGTCGATGGACACAGTCATACCGCCTTGTTTAAGCCTTTCAGAGTTAACAAAACATTGATAGTTCAGGCAAAATGTTACACAGAATATCTCGGTAGATTAGACCTAACGATAGAGGATGGTAAGATCGTATCCTACGATGGGAAACTCATACCTATCAACTTGAAGAATTACGCCAAGAAGAATGGGAAGGCAGTTTATACGTTTAAGTATAAAGAGATAAAAGAAGACCCAGAAGTAAAGAAGATGTTAGATGCGTATAAGGCTATCGGTGCCAAAAAGCTCTCTGAACCCCTTGGAACCACGGAAGTAAGATTCTCAAGGGCAATGCTATCCGACAACGCACGTGATAGTATGTTAGGACATCTCGTAACGGATTCTTTGCTGTGGAAGTTTAAGGATGCCGATGTAGCATTGCAGAACACTGGTGGGATGAGAGCAGATCTTAATCCAGGTAAGATCACGTACAGGGATGTTCTAAAGGTCTTACCCTTTGGAGATACGGTAGTGCACATGGAAATGAGTGGTGCGGAACTGATGAAGGTCTTGGATTACGCTGCCACTGTTCCTGAAAACAGAGGTGCAAAACTACAGGCCGCGGGTCTAACGTGGGAAATAAAGGATGGAAAGCCTGTAAATGTAATGGTCAAAGGTCAACCTCTGGATCCAAATAAGACTTATGTTATCGTTGTGAACGATTACATGGCACACGGTGGAGATGGGTATACCGTCCTAAAGAACATAAAGAATCAATACGATACCGGATATGTTCAGGCAGATATCTTGAAGGATTATATACTCTACTTAAAAGATATAAAGAGTTACGATAGCAAGATTCGATGTAAGGAAGTCAAATAACGTTTACGATGTTTGAGGAGGGCTTTAATAAGTCCTCCTCTTCATATATGCATGATGTCTTTCTTTCCTTGGGTTCTAATATGGGGGATAGGTTAAGGTATATTAAAGATGCTATAAAAGCATTAAGAGATACGAGTCAGATAATAGCGATCTCTCCTGTATACGAAACGAGTCCATACGGATATGTCAAACAAAGCTACTTTCTGAATTGTGCTGTTCATATCAAAACAAATTCTTCTCCTTCGACTCTCTTGAAAGATATCCATGAGATCGAGAAATTCCTTGGTAGAAAGAGAGAAATAAGATGGGGCCCGAGGACAATAGATATAGATATCATATTCTACGATACCCTTATTCTGAATACACCTGAACTCATGATACCTCATCCCGATATGCAAAACAGATTGTTTGTTCTCAAGCCTTTGGCAGATATTGCACCCCAGATAGTCCATCCCATATTGAAGAAGAGTATTAAAGAATTACTCGATTCTTTACATTCAAAGGATACATGCGAATTGTACGAAGTGATATAATTGAACAGAATCTTCGTTGAAAGCCTTGAAGAAGGGGGAGGGTAGAATGAAGCACATTGGTATCGTTGCATGCAGTGCAGAAGGAGCTGCTCTTTGCTACCGTACGATATGTATAGAAGGGGAGAAATTAATAGGTAAAAGATATGCACACCCCGAAGTAACCATGCACACATTTTCTTTCAGTGAATATGTGAGATTCATCGAGGCAAATGACTGGCAAGGAGTGGCTAACCTGATGCTTGGATCGGTTAATAAGATAGCGAAAACAGGGGCAGATTTCGCAATATGTCCCGATAATACCATTCATCAAGCATTCGATCTCGTCGTTAGAGAATCTCCGATCCCATGGCTACATATCGCCGAAGAAGTTGTCTCTGAGGCAAAACGCCAGAACTACAAGTGTGTGGGAATCTTAGGTACACGTTCTTTAATGGAGAGTATGGTTTACCCCGCCAAGTTTACCGCTGTTGGTATCGAATATAAGACACCTGAGAAAGAAGATCGCCATCACATCAATGAAATCATTTTCAACGAATTGGTTTATGGCCAATTTTCTCCAAAAGCTCGTTCATATTTTAATGGAGTAATCAGCAAGTTAAAGGATCAAGGTTGTGATGCTGTAGTTCTTGGCTGTACTGAGATTCCACTATTAATAAAACAAGAAGAATCTCCTTTACCAACTCTGGATTCTACAAGATTATTGGCAAGAGCCGCTCTGAAGAAGGCGATCGAATAGGACTATACCTCGCGCAACAGCCAGAATAGTAAAACTGTGAGAAGAGTATTTATCTGTAATACTATGATATAATCTGTTTGAGATCTCTGGAGGAGATATAGATATGTTTGATTTCTTGGTAGTCGGGGCGGGCTTTAGTGGATGTGTAATAAGTGAACGACTTGCGAAAAACGGAAAGAACGTTCTTCTAGTTGAGAAAAGAAAGCATATAGGGGGAAATGCATACGATTTCTATAACGAAGATGGAATTTTAATACATAAGTACGGGCCTCATATCTTTCATACGAAGATGAAACACGTATGGGATTATCTTTCTCAATTCACAGAGTGGAGATTCTATCAACATCGAGTTTATTCTTATGTGGATGGTAGATACATCCCGTTTCCTATATCGATTGAAACATTGAAGGAATTGTATGGTTATGATTTTACCCCTCGAGAATTCGAAGAGTATCTCGTAAACCAGCGTGAAGATATATCAGAGCCCAGGAATTTCGAAGAAGTTCTCCTATCCACAATTGGAAGAGACCTTTATGAAAAGTTTTATGAAAATTACACGAAGAAACAATGGGATTTATCTCCTTCCGTCCTCGATCCATCCGTTACGAAGCGCATCCCCATAAGATACAACAGAGATACGAGATACTTTTCTGACCCATATCAAGGGGTCCCGAAATACGGTTACACAAAGCTATTCGAAAGCCTCCTGAATAACGAAAGAATACATGTGATGTTGAATACGGATTACAAAGATGTCGTGAATGAGGTGAGATACAAATTCATGATCTATACAGGACCGATCGATTACTTTTTCGATTACGAAATCGGTAAATTGCCGTACAGGAGTCTGCAATTCGAATTCGAAACACTCGAGATCGAGGAATTTCAACCGGTGGGTACGGTGAACTATCCCAACGATTACGATTTCACCCGTATAACGGAGTTCAAGCACATAACGGGGCAGATAAGTCCAAAGACTACCATTGCCTACGAATATCCAACATCAGATGGTGACCCATATTATCCAGTTCCAACCAAACCGGCTCATCTGTTGTACGAGAGATATAAAGGAAAAGCAGATTCTATCAAGGACATCTATTTTGTAGGCAGACTTGCGGAATACAGGTATTACAATATGGATCAAGTGGTAGATAGGGCGTTGAAGGTGGCAAAGGAGATCCTGGATCGTGATCGCTAAGAAGATCATCGGATACTCAATAATAATTTGTACGATAGTTCTTTTGTGGTTTATTAACTCCCTTGCACAGTTGAATTGGCACTTGGGCATTGTCGCATTTTTTGAAATAACTTTGTTATTCACCGTTGGCATCATTCTTGGTAAGAAAAAGTACATATATTACGAAGATTACCATCCTTTTGTATCTGTGGTAATTCCTGCGAGGGACGAGGAAAATGTTATAGAAGATACGATAAGGAATGTAGAAAAGAGTAACTACAAGGATTTCGAAATAATTGTGATAAACGATGCTTCTACGGATTCTACTCCAGATATTCTCGATAGGTTATCGAAGGAATTCGTGAATCTAAAGGTCATTCATGTAGCAAAGGAAGAAAGGCATGGGAAGGCGGCGGCCCTTAACAGGGCGTTTAAGATCATGAGAGGAGAAATAGTGCTGATATTGGATGCAGATAATCGGATATCTCAAGAATATATTGGAAACGTTGTTAAGATAATGAAACCCTCGAACATAGGTGCGGTGCAAACTGCCATAAGAGTCTACAACGAAAAGCGAGGTTTTATCCCCCTCGCCTACGACACCGATCAGATCGTGAGTAATATCTTTCAATCTCGTTCCCTCTTTCTCCCAAGGAGTTTTGGTATGGGGATATTCATAAAAAGGAGCGTAATTGAAAGGATATTTCCATTGAATGAAAAGACCATAAGTGAGGATCAACAGATCACAGAAGGTATAGACAAGGCTGGGTATAAGATAACTTATTTTGCAAGAAATCCTGTATATGAACTTGCTCCCGAGTATTTTCATGCCATGTGGAATCAACGCTTGAGATGGTTTAAAGGTGCCTTGATCGAAAGTTTGAAAGGTAGCACGATAGGATTTTGTTTGTATACATTTTTGATCATAGTAATAGACTTCGGGTTATTCGATATAGTAACCGGTAACATCTCAAACCTCCTCGGTATAGCCTGTTTATCTATAATAGCTATGCTCCTGTACATACTCGTGCATTTTAGAGAAGAAATGAAAATAGATCGAATTCTCAAGAGGTTTGTTTCACTGATATATATATATTTGATCAACTGTTTGATCTGGAGTTATTCTCTATTAATATCTCCAGCAATTATGAATAAGCCCTTAAAATGGTACAAGACCCCGAAAGGAGGGGAAAGAGGTGTTGAAGGTATCTATCGTGATACCAGCGTACAATGAAGAGAAAAGCATAGAACGTACCCTTAAGTCTCTTTTGAAGCAGACGTATCCTGAATACGAAATAGTTGTTGTAAACAACAACAGTAGAGATAGAACGAAGGAGATAGCTCAGAGATATACCAAAGTCGTCGATGAGTACAAGCAAGGCTATATGTTTGCAGTTAAAAGAGGAATAGAAGAAACGGA
>WFSK01000002.1 GCA_015486095.1 Thermotogae bacterium | reverse complement strand
TTCTCACCATAGCCAACCAGGAGGAAGGATAAGATAGAAGCGAGTTCTACCGATACATAAAGATTGAAGAGATCGTTGAAGATATAGACGGCAAATACAGCTGAGTATAAATAATCCAGAATAGCTTCGTATGTCTTATCTATGTGTTCAAAATCGGAACGAAGTTTTACCGATATCCAGACGATAGTAAATGCCCATATAAACCACATGGAGTCTGAGTTCACCAGAATCGAAACACCCTGTCTCGGATGCCATCCACCAACTATGAATTGGATCTTCCCTTGGGTAGAATATAGATAAGTCAGTATACAGGCCCATAGCACAGTTAAAACACATTCGAGTATAGAAAAACCGAATTTTTCAGAGCGCAATAAGAGTCTAAGTGTTCCCAGGACTATTACCGAGATGATAGGTATCAAGGTGAAATCAAGGATTATCCCTTGCATCCCTAACACGCCTTTCCAATTTAGTCGAATCCACAGTATGAAATCTATTGGATAAATACATAACGAAGACTAAAGAAAGTGATAGAGTGGCAAATCCTATCACTATGGAAGTTATAACGAGTGCTTGTGGTAGGGGATCTACATATCTCTCCATATTCTCTCTGATTATGGGAGAACCACCACCTGGTAGGTAACCTATTGCTATAAATATGAGAATGACACCAATATCGGAGATGCCCAGAGATAAGAGTTTCATAACGAGATTCTTCCTAAGAACCGTTCCAATTATTCCTACGAATTCTAAGAGAAATCCGATGTATATAGCGATGTCCATTTTACACACTCTCCCGATGTCTGGAAAAAAGATAAAGTATGGCCCAACCCCCAACAAAGACTTTAATGCCAATAGAAACATTCAGAACGATAGCACCTCTTCCACTGAGAAAAGCCCCAGGGATACCAATCCAGAACAAAGGAGAGAAAAGGCCTTTATCGAATATACCTAACACTATATAACTGGCAATAAGCAATAAGGCATATTTTTCCAGAGCCTCCAATCGCATCTTATGAAATGGCATCTCTGCTTTCCTCGAACCGATCGCCAGTGATAGAAAAAGTATTCCACTGGCACCGATTGCTCCACCGCTGAAGGCACCTCCAGGACTTATATGTCCTGTCAAGAGGGTGTAGATTCCCCAACACACCACCATAGGTGCAGAGGCAACTATTGCGATAAAGGTAAGCTTCGAGTTGGAGGGAAAGACTTCTCCAGCTTCTGGAAAGTGAGCTATGTAATAACTCACTCCAAGGATAGCCGAAGTGAAGACGAGCACTTCGAAAAGGGAATCATATAATCGATAATCGAGATAAATGGCACTAACCATATTTATACTACCGTCTTCTCTCAACACCGACTTGGCATAGATCGAGGAGGAATTCATCGGAGGAATTCTCGTCATAAGGATAAATATGAAGAGTATCCCTGCTCCAATAAGCGTGGCTATGCTTGCAAAACGTTTCAATATATAAACCTCCCGATCGCCTTTTTTAATTCGCCCTTATTCTTTATCTCTGAAATGAAATCGTTCAATTGTTTTAGTAACATCTTATCATCTTCCCTGACAACAAAAACATACCCCATACCATCGATTTGCTTTAAGATCTTCATTTTTGAACCAAAATCAGAGAGAAGAAGAGACCTGTATCTCATCAGATCGATGACAAATATATCTGCTTTATTCGTTAGATCTTTCTCTTCGATATCCTTATCAGATTTAGCGAGTAGCAGAAGCTTCGTTTCTAAAAATGGAATGGTGTGTATGAAGGAGGGATCTGCAACGATCCCACCTCCGATCATTTCAACCTCTCCCAAATTCAGTTTTTCTTTTGCCTCAGAAATATCGGAGTAGTAAGCGAGTTTCAGCTCGAGATTGTGCCTCTCACAAAAACGCTCGAGTATCCAGTTCTCAAGGGCATTCACTCCTCCTTCTACTTCTACCAAGGCGACCCATAATTTTCCTTTATGTTGTAATGCTATCAAGTACAGGAAACTCGTAAAAGCAGCACCTATTGCCGCTTCTGCAAGTGCAACATCAGGGGCTTTATATAGAGTGAACAAGATCGCAGCAAGAGTAGAAGTCATGGCAAAAAAGATAACTCCTGTTGTGGCCTTACGAGCCGATACAGTTACAACTCCCATGAAAAGCACTATCAAAGTGATCGCTGTTTTGAATGCCATTTTTCTTCCTCTATTCGAATGCCTGATTTAGCAGCACCCTTAGCGAGAAGATTGGTGATCACAGGACCTTGGAATAGCAGAAGTAACCCGAGTATCAGATACCAGAACCAATCATTTCTTGATGCAAGGGCAAAAGCCATTAGCAAAGTAAATGCACCTATTGTATCCGATAATCCGAAGAAGTGGAGTCTCACATAATAATTCTTCGATACTACTCCTCCGAGTGTTCCAACGCACAAAAAGAACATACCAATAATCCCAATAACAAGGCTTATCATCTGTTATTTTCCTCCAGAAAATGTGTTATCACTGCTACAGAAGCCAAAGCCAACAGAGCGAGGGTGATCTCCACGTTGAAGAATGTTGTGTCCTGTTTTAAGAATGAGATCGTTGCTAATAGGATTATTCCCTTTGTAGTCGATGATGAGTATGCAGCAAGTCTATCCCAAACGGTCGGGCCGATCGATATCCTGATCAATACCAGGATCAAAAGAATACTCAAGAGGGCCTCTACGATGAACATATATCTCATCTCCAACCCCTATCATTCAACGGAATATGTAGATCATTTGCCTTCGTTTTTGGTTCAATAGAAAACAGCACTGCTATCACCTCACTTACCTGAGATGTATCCTGTGTACGAGTATATGATCGTTCTCAAACGCAATTGCTATACTCTCCGGGGTAAGGGTGATCCACCACATCAATAAAGCTACATTCCTGCTATTCTTTACAGGTTCATAAGATATGCTGACTCCATATCTCTGAGTTATTAATACTAAGCAGAGTCTAAATGCTGATAAGTAAACCCTTATCGACAGGAGGAGGAAAAATCGTATCATTTCTAAAGAGTAATGCACATCTCATATTGGCTGAATAATTCTACAGCATTCATTTCTTTGAGCAAGGGAATAAGAAAATTATCTTCTGGTAGATTCATCATCGTAATATAACGAGCATTGTTCTGAAAAGCCAGGTACATAAAAACCCTTTTAAGCATATCGTTATAACATACCTCTCTTCCTCCAATATCCACCACAAAGATACCTCCTTCCTCGTTTATGCCCCATATGACGTAACCTTCACCACTTTTGTCGAAAAATGAAGAGTAATTGTATCTTCCCTTGGAGAGCCTTATCGATTCTAACGAACGTTGCCAATTTCTTTTTTCATCGAAATTTATCACTTTTTGAAACGTCTCTTCAAAGTTCATAGGTACCACGGAAATGTTCGGTTTTTCGTATCGCTCGATCTTCATCATATAAGACAGGAGTCTTCTTCTCTTGCGAAAGCCATGTTTAGCATAAAATCTGATAACTTCTAAATCGGTCGAGATAACTTCGAGTATCATTTCCTTAAACCCTTTTTTCCTACCCTCTTCGAGTACCGACTCGAGGAGAAGACTTCCTATTCCCTTGCCTCTGAAATGTCTTCTTACTCCCATCACGTCTATCCTCGAAATAGGATGTCGATTGCATAGCAGAAGGAGTCCTACGAGTTCTTCATTCATCAAAGCTATCTTCGACAATGAGAGATCTATGGAGTTCTCTTTGAGATCGAGTGGGAACTCATCTTTTCTCCACCTGATAGGTATAGGATAGTCGGCAAAGACATCGTTGACAAATCGAACGATCTCCTTTGTGTTTAGCATACACGCCGAGCCGAGTTGAAATGAATCATCTCTTGCCATCGACAACTTTATCGGCCACAGTTTTTTCCTTATTCGCCTTCTTCATGGCTTCATCCCAGGTAGCGGATAGTTCGCTCAACAGAGATAACACCTCTCTTACACCGATTTCTTCCTTCTTCGAATTTGCCTCTACCAGACGTCTGTACATATAAATGTAGAGTGCCTTTAGATTCTTCGCTATTTCTCCACCTTTTTCTTCGTCGAGCGAAGACAAGAGTTCTATTATCAGAGATTCAGCTTTAATAATGGAATCGTTGATAGAAGATATATCCCGATTCTCAAAAGCCTCCAATGCCCTTTTGCAACTCAATATACTTTCTTTGTACATCAACGAGATGAGCTGCTCTGGAGTGGCTGTCATTATCTGCTTTTCCCTATAACTCGCATATGCATTCCTTGCGTTTAACATTCAATCCACCTTCCTGGAAAGCACACCTTTTATCTTCTGCATGATGCCTTCGTACAGGGTTAACTCATCCGGTATTTCGTACTCTACAATATCTCCAACGGAAACGTAGTCACCAGTCTTAAGAGCATTTTCCAATTTAGGTAAAATATCTCCTATCCGTTTCATGGTCTCACTGACGTTGAGATAAGCGAGATCTTTCTCACTTAAATCGCTACCCATCAATTTTAAAATACCACTCAATATCGAGTTAATCGCCTGGATACCCTCTAACAAATATTGGAATTGCTGCAAACCCTTATTGATATCACCGCTTGTGAAGAGTTCATTCACCGTGTAGCAATTTCTCTTTGCCCTCTCGATATATTCTAACGCTGTATCTATGGTATTTATAGTATATTCTTTCATATCGACGAACTTCATCTCTATGGTCTCCCCATTGACGAGTTGGGAATCCTTCAATTCAGAAACATGGTCGATTGGAATCGTTTGCTTTTCTCGCTTGAGAGAGGTAAGAAGCATATTCATCTTCTTGTATTTTTCAACAAAACTATTTACCAGTTCTCCTAAGGTACTGCTGGGACTTAAAGAATAAGAAATATTCTTGCCGTTTACGATAACATTTACACTCTCACCTTCCAATTTTATCTCCCCTTTATATACGAAATCGCTGCGAGTATACCTGCAACAGTCTTGGCATCCCGTATCTCCTCATTGAAGATCATCGACATCAAATCCTCCAACTTTACCTCGACTAATCCTATGAATTCATCCGAATCTGGGTTCGCATCTCCTTTTTTCGGGTCTTCACAGAGAAAGATGTGGAGATACTCGTTCGTAAACCCAGGTGAAGAATAAAAACCACACAACTTTCTCCATTGTCCGTCGATAAAACCTGTTTCTTCCTGCAATTCACGCTTTGCCCCTGATATTGGCAACTCTCCTCGCTCCAATTTGCCAGCGGGTATCTCCAACAACTCATCTTCCAATGGCTTTCTGAACTGCTTTTCCAACAAGATCCTTTTGCGCTCGAATAAAACTACGATACCCACGGCTTCGCCATGCTCCACTATCTCTCTTGTAGAAGTATTTCCATTCGGGAGTTCAACTTCATCCACTCTTAGATTCACGATCTTCCCCTTGTATATGTATTCTGATCTCAGGGTCTTTTCTTCGAAATTCATCTTCTTTTAAACGCCCCATTTCCTATATAATTCTATCATCAACTCGGCCAATTTAATCATATCGGATATCTTTATGAATTCATGTGTCGTATGAACGTCTGTCATACCGGTTGAGACATCGATCGCCTCTATTCCATTTTGATTGTACACATTTGCATCACTACCACCACCCGAAGAAACGAATCTTGGTTCTATGCCAATCGCTCTTGCAGCTTTTGCAAATTCTTGGACGGTCTTGGCTTCTTCTGAAAATGAATAACCCTTATGCGACAAATGCCTGTTCACATCTGCTCTTCCTCCCTCTCTTTCAGCAGCTTCTTTGAAACACCTTTCCATCTCTTCAGCGAGTTCTCTCACTTTACTTTCCGTTAAACTCCTTGCTTCTCCTTTCACCTCCACCAGATCAGGTACTATATTGACAGCGGTGCCGCCATGGATAAGACCTATGTTGGCCGTTGTCTCTTGATCTATTCTCCCAAGCCTCATGCGAGATATGGCATTCGCAGCTATCTTTATGGCATTTACCCCTTTTTCAGGTGATGCACCTGCGTGAGAAGCCACACCGTAGATCTTAGCATCTATATTAAAATGTGTAGGGGCTCTCGTGATGGCGGTACCGATCGGCCCTCCGCTATCCAGGATATACGCATACTTAGACCTTATCAAACTGTAATCCAGGTTCTTTGCACCAATAAGCCCTATCTCTTCAGAGATGGAAAAGACTGCTTCTATCCCTACTACGGGCTTTTCAGAAGAAGAAAAGTAATCCAACACTTCCAATATGACTGCAACACCAGATTCGTCATCTGCCCCCAATATCGTTGTACCATCAGACTTTATGATGCCATCTTCTATAAGGATTTTCTTATTTGCAGCAGGTTCTACAGTATCCATATGCGCTGAAACCAGGACATACTCATCGGACATCCCGGGCAGCCAGCATATTATATTCCCCGTATCGCCCCCCGTAGCTTTATTGGCATCGTCCACAGTAAAATCCCAATGTCTTTTGGTCGCATAATCTTTGATATACTCTGCGAGTTTTCCTTCCTTCTTGGAAGGACTGTAGATGGAAACTAAATTCTCGAAATTCTTGATCAATCTCTCTTCGTTTACGATTGGCATTCCTTTCACCCCTTCAATTTTTCTTTTATCAATTTTTGATATGCCTTCTTCGCCGCATCTTGCTGAGCCCTTTTCTTAGATGAGCCCCTACCAGTGGAGTATCTTTTACCATTTATCCATACCTCTACTTGAAATTCCTTTTGATGCGGAGGCCCTTCCTCATGGGTCAGCTTGTATACAGGCAAACACGACATGTGATGTTGAGTATACTCCTGTAATGTACCTTTATAATCAGCTATTAAAGAGGTATTTATTGCCTCATCTATCTTACCTCTCAGTTTCCCAACGATGAAGCGTCGAGCACTTTTTATTCCAGAATCCAGAAATATGGCTCCTATTACTGCCTCTACAGCATCAGACAAGATCGATGTTCTCTGCCTACCACCACTATGCTCTTCACCTTTGCTCAAAAGCAAATATTTTCCGAGCTTCAATTCCCTTGCAACTTCGGCTAAAATACTTTCACTCACGATGTAGGACTTTATCTTCGAGAGCTCTCCTTCAGATGCCTCAGGATAGTGTTGGTATAGAAACTCGCTGATGACAAGCCCTAATACTGAATCACCCAAAAATTCCAATCTCTCGTTATACTTTCTTCCTTTTCCTTCTTCTTTTGCAAAAGAACTATGGGTTAAAGCGATTTGAAGCAATTCCTTATCGTTAAATCTATACCCTATATTCTCTTCAACTTCAGCGATATTATTCCACATAGGAAAATAATAAAGGACAAGGGGAACGATTCCCCTGTCCTATTGTACCTCTTCCTCTTCTTCAGCGGATAACCTTTGAGCGATGTAATTGACTACATCACCAACAGTCGTAAGATTCTCCATATCTTCATCGGGTACCTGTATGTCGAATTCTTCTTCCAGTGCCATTACGAGGTCCACGATGTCCAAAGAATCGGCACCCAAATCTTCCAGAATAGAGGACTCAGGTGTTATAGTTTCTTCTTCTAAGTTCAACTTCTCGGCGATGATCGCCCTCGTTTTTTCGAAGATCTCATTTTTAGAACTCATATTCTTTCGCCTCCTAAAAGGATTCGTCCCTCCTTTCTTTCATTCGCATTATATCTGATATGTTTTCCAAAACTATTTTTCCCAATCTTCCGTTACCTACCTCATCACGGAAGAACATAGCAGTATTATGTAAATTGACGATACCATCTTTGCCTAAAAGTCCCCTCTGCCTGCCGATCTCTTTTAACAATTCCAGATCACTTTGCTCTTTCAAAGTTTCTCCACTTATGTTATATCTCTTATACAACATCTCTGGATATCTTTCCTTTATAAAACCTACGAGTTTTAAAGTGTAATCTTGAAGCACGTCTTCCCTCACCTCAATAGCATTAATGGTGAACAACTTGAAGCCGATTTCAGGCTCATCAACCTTCGTAGGTTGAATAACTCCTGGTGTATCGAGTAAAAACAACGATTTACTAACCCTGAGCCATTGTACGCCCTTTGTTATACCAGGCTTATTACCGACAGGAGCAGAGTGTCTCTTTTTCAAAAGATTGATAAACATAGATTTTCCTGAATTCGGCAAGCCTACCACTACTCCCAAACTTGTCCTTTTTTCAGAGGTAAACGATGATAGGAATTTTGTTATTGTTTTTGAGGATGCGTTGTCCCGTAAAGAAATGAATAGCGTCTTTATGCCTCTTTCAGAATAAAACCTCTTCCATTCTTGAATCTCAGATGTGTCCATTAGATCCTTCTTGGAGAATACAATACATCTACGTTTTTCACGAAAGGTATCAGTTTTGCCACATACCTTACCAGTATATGGAATACGGCTATCTATTACCTCAATTATGAGGTCTGCAGAACGCAGATATCTTGAAATACGTGATGATGTACGATGTCCGATATGTGCACTCACCATCTGTTTTCCATTCATCTCACTATACCAAACCGCCATATAGGCCATATCCTGAGAAACGGTGTACCTATTATATTAGATCTGGGTACGAATCCCCAAAACCTGCTGTCTAAACTATCTGGACTGTTGTCACCCATAAAAAAGTAAAAACCTTTCGGTACTTTCACAGATATACTTCCATCACTTTTAACCTTCACATAACTCTTTCCTGCCTCGTACTTCTCATAACATCGTTTGAAATCTAGGGCATTGGAATAGATCTTAAAAGCACGATAATTTATATCATTCTTGAATCTATCTGGGTACGCCATCTTTTCATAAAACTCGGGGTCAAGAAATATTCCCTGAGGGTAATATATTCTATTCTTTAGAACAGGATCCAGCTTACCATTCCGATATACCTTATAACCCACCCCAGGAATAGGGACAAGAGTTATCGTATCTCCTCCTTTTCCAACCAACCGCTTTACATAACGTGCATGGTGATAGAATTGAGGTGGACTGAGTAGATACATGAATTTATCGAACAGGTGCATTTGCTTTAGAGCCATCTTATCCACAAAGGGGGTCCAAAACACAACGATCTCTCCTATTTTCGGCTCTCTGAAGGCATATGTCACCTTTTCTACAAGTAACCTTTCACCTGGTTTTATAGTAGGATACATAGAACCTGTGGGAACCAGCATCGTTTCGAAGATCAAAGTTCTTATTATTGCTGCAGCTATAACGGCTACCACGAATGCCTTTCCCCATTCTACTAATTCGTATTTTGCCCTTTTCTTTATCTTCTCTTTAGTTTTCTTTTTCACTGTTTACCTTACGAACCTTAACTTTTGCCTTTTTACCACGAAGATTTCTTAGATAATAAAGTTTAGACCTCCTTACTCTTCCACGTTCGATTATCTCTACATTTTCTACACTTGGTGAATTGAAAGGAAAGGTTCTTTCGACACCTACTCTATGAGAAACCTTTCTGACCGTAAAGGTTTTGCCCAAACCAGTACCCCTTATCCTAATCACCACACCTTGAAAGGACTGCATCCTTTTCTTATCACCTTCCACGATGCTTACATCCACTCTAATCGTATCTCCTACCTGAAAATCTGGTAAACTATCCTTTCTCATGTTTTCCCTTTCCATTATTCTTATCAGTTCATCCATACAGATCACTCCTTTCCGATATTATTCGGTCTATTATTATTGCTGCTGCAGCTCTTACCGATAGATGATTGTATCCAGATACTCCTCGAATGGGTTCTAACAGGAGATCGCTCATCTCTACTACTTCTTCTGCCAATCCCCATCCTGTACCGAATCCCAGAAGAACAGGTCGAGTTTCCGACCGAATTATCTTTCTCACTTCCTCAAAAGTTCTCGATTTCTTTTCGTGAAAACGAGCAGACGTAGTGACAAAAATTGGCTTTTCTCCTTCGCTTTCGGTTATATCTCTTATCGCGTCTTCAATAAACGATACCAACTTCACATTCTCCAACGCCTCTGTTCTCGTATGATTATACTCCACTCCAAAGCCCTGCAACCAATATCGTAAAACACGTTTGACTATATTTTGTTGAGCAACGAGATTATTGATCACATAATAGCCTTTTATTCCATAAGTTTTACATATCCTCGCTATATCATGGATATCGACATTTGTTACCGCAGTTGTAACGACCTCATGCTGTTTATTATACGTAGGATAGTGGATCAAAGCAACGTATATCTTATCCAGCATCTTGTCCTTTCACCAAACCTTTGATGAGCTCTATTATCACCCTCTTATCCTCTTCATCCAACTGTTTCTTGATAAACAAATCTGGTCGCTTCAAGATAGTTTCCTTTATACTTTCCACCTTGCGATACAATTCTACCTTTTTATGATCGCCACTCAGTAGGACATCCGGCACAGTTTTTCCCTCGATCGTTGCAGGCCGAGTGTAATGAGGATAATCGAGATATCCGTTGTAAAAAGAATCTTTCTTTACGGATTCCATCTTTCCTACAACTCCAGGGATCTGTCTACCCACCGCATCTATTATCAACATCGCGGCTAATTCTCCCCCACTGATCACAAAATCTCCTATGGATAACTCTTCATCCACTATATCCTTAACTCGCTCATCTACACCTTCGTATCTACCACATAAGAAGACCAATCGCTCCTTCTTTGCGAGTTCAAGGGCTTTAGAGTGTGTAAACAACTTTCCCTTAGGAGACATCAACAAAACATATCCCTTACCATTGTGTTTTTCGTACCATTTCATGAAGCGAAAAAAGACATCTGCTTTCATAACCATTCCTGTTCCTCCACCGTAATCGTAATCATCAACGCTTTTTCGTTTATCTGTAGCAAAGTCGCGCAGATTTACTATTTCTATATTTATTAAACCTGCCTCTCTTGCCCGCTTTATGACACCGTAATTCAGGGCATCAAACATGTCGGGGAAGATACTAACAACGGTTATCAACATCTTAAATCTCCCTTGTCAAAGACCATGAAATCAATTATCTCAATATCTTCAAGTGAATCTTCTTCTTATCCTTCCAACATAACATATTCATCACGTTATTTATAGAACGTATAGTCCTACCTCTTTTCCCTATAACTTGGCCAACATCTGCAGAAGAGGTTTTAATCTCAAATGTAATAGAATCTTTCTCCTCTATCTCTTTTATATTCACTTTATTCGGTTCTTTCACAACAGAACGAACAAGCAATGCAAGTATGTTTACTCTATCGCTCATCGAGTCTCGCTTCCAGATGAGTTCTTCGTTATTCATTTCTTTGCCTTTTTACTCTCGATGAATCTTTCCATTATTCCATTTTTGGTAAACAATTGCCTAACGCTCTGACTCGGTTGTGCTCCTTGAGACAACCAGTATAAAGCTCTATCTTCTTTTATCTTCATTTCTGCAGGCTCCGTCAAAGGATTATAATAACCTATGTTTTCAATATATGCACCATCTCGTTTTGCTCTCGAATCTACCACTACAATCCTATAGGATGGTTGGCCTTTCTTCCCTACTCTTGTCAATCTTATCTTAACCATTCATTGCACCTCCAAATATATGATCTTTATTCGATATTAGGATTCAAATTCAAAAAGGCAATCGTATTCCCTTGAATCGTTTTCCTCCCTTCACGAATTTCTTCATCATACTCATGGTTTGCTCATACTGGCTTAGCAATCTATTGACATCAGCTACCGTCGTTCCGCTTCCTCGAGCTATTCTCTTCTTTCTGCTCGCGTTCAATATACGAGTATTTCTCCTCTCTTCAGGAGTCATAGAATTTATAATGGCCTCGATCCTTTTCAGTTGGCTCTCATCCACAGAAGATGCCTTAAGACCCCTTTTGAAATCTCCAGGAATAAGGTCAACAAGAGAGGAAATTCCTCCCATTTTCTTTATTTCCTTCAACTGATCTAAAAAGTCCTGAAGTGTGAGTTTCGAATGTGTTAAGTGTTTTTCGAATTCAGCAGCAGTTTGTTTATCCATAACCCTTTGTGCCTTTTCGACCAATGTTACTACATCTCCCATGTTCAATATTCGAGAAGCGATCCTATCGGGATAAAACCGCTCCAGACCTCCTTCTATCTTCTCGCTTATTCCTATGAACTTCACAGGTTTGCCTGTAACATATCTCATAGATAGAGCTGCTCCACCACGTGCATCACCATCCAGTTTACTCAATATAATACCACTTATATCGAGCCTCTTATCGAATTCCATCGCCACATTCACGGCATCTTGACCAGTCATAGCGTCGACTACTAACAGGCGTTCATCAGGTTCGATCAGCCTTTTAACATTCTCCAATTCTCTCATCATATCTTCGTCTATGTGAAGTCTACCTGCCGTATCGAAGATCACAGCATCTACAAGAGAATCTTTCGCCTCTCTCATCGCTTCTTTGCATATATCCATAACATCTTTATTATTCTCCGAAAAGACCTTTACCCCTATTTCTTCACCGAGGATCTTCAATTGCTCTATGGCAGCAGGACGATAGATATCCGCTGCAACGAGCATGGTTCTTTTACCTTCTTCTTTTAACAGTAAAGCGAGCTTAGCCGCGGTAGTAGTCTTGCCCGAGCCCTGAAGCCCTACCAGCATTATCGGTGAAGGTCTTCGAATCAACCTCAACTCTGCTTCCTTGCTGCCAAGCATCGATACCAATTCATCATAAACTATCTTCACGAACTGTTGAGCAGGAGTAATGCTGTTAAGCACATTTGTTCCTCGAGCCTTTTCTAAAATATTATCGGTTATCGCCTTCACAACCTTATAATTTACATCTGCTTCGAGTAGAGACAACTTTATCTGGCGTACAATGTCCTTCACATTCTTATCGGTAATCTTTCCCATCCCACGAACATTTCGAATAACATCTAAAAGTTTCTTTTGTAACGATTCGAACATGATTTTCACCTCACTTCTCAATGGATTATACAAGGTATGTGTTCGTAAAGTCAACCGTACGAAGAGCAAAGTCTGTATCAAGAATTCGGTAGGAGGTATATCTCGATGTGCATCGTTGTGTAAGTGAATATGTTGCTCGACTCAGGGGTATCACGTCGGACTGTGACGAGCGTCCATCCTGCACGCCGTCACATTCGAAACCTCCTGTTTCTCACCGACGTGATACCTTCCCTCGTCTTCGCAACCACTTACAACACTCGCACATCAAGATATACCTCCTACCTCATGGAGTTTAGCGGTGTGCGTCGTTATGTAAGTGAAACAATGTTGTTCGACTTACAGGGGTATCACGTCGGACTGTGACGAGCAATAAATGCCTACACCACCCTTCACTGATCACTCTTCACTTGTCATCCTTCACAGATCACAAACATAATCC
>WFSK01000001.1 GCA_015486095.1 Thermotogae bacterium | reverse complement strand
TGAATGCCGATGCACTCAAAACATCCTGTTTCTCACCAATATCCTACCTTCCTCCAGCTTCGCAACCGTTCACAGCACTTCCACATCAAGATATGTCCTCTACCTCATTTGCTATATGAGTCTCACGACAGCCTCTCAACAACGATAGCGGTTGCTAAAAAGAAATAGTGGAGTCGAGCAACGTCTTCACTTACATTAACGATGCACACCGCTAAACTCCATGAGGTAGGAGGGATATCTCGATGTGCAAGTGCTGTAAGTGGTTGTGAAGACGAAGGAAGGTATCACGTCGGTGAGGAACAGAGGTTTCGAATGTGACGGCGTGCAGGATGGAAGCTCGTCACAGTCCGACGTGATACCCCCTGACCCGAACAACGTCTTTACTTACACCAGCGATGCACATCGAGATATACCTCCTACCGTCCTGCTTAGATTTTCATCAACACAGTTCGACATAGGCCATATATTTACCATCTGTCGATCAGATCTTCTCTTTTATCCAAAAAGGTTTTCAACTGCTCATCGATCATGCGCTCTGCTTCTTCATTAGAGATTCCCCGGGTGTTCTTCACGAAATGTGCAATTCTCCCAAAGTAAAATGGCAACATCAATTTCGCTACTCTCTCATATTCTTTCGTCTTGTGAGCGGTCAGAGCGAATGTGTATATAAGATCTACCCACAACTCATCATCGATATCGATATCTTCTTTGTGTTCGGTTATGTAATTCACAATATCTTCTGGAAGATAATGGTCCATTTCCTCTAAAACCTTATGCAGACCTTCAACGAATTTATGTTCCAGATTGTCTATATCTACGGTTATGGGCTCTGGATGAACATCGGGCATCGTTCCATAGATCTTACATTCTTCGATCCCCGAATCCTCTTTCCAATTTTTATGATAGTCCTCCATTAGCCTGAACAAGGTTGCCATAACTTCACTGAACATCGCGGAGAGTTGTTTGCCCGGATCCTTAACATCGTGTATCTTAACACCGAGTGCAGCCTGTACGATCTCAGGTGTCTCATTTATAGCCGTGGTCGTCATCCAAATATCCACACCAAAGCGATAGGCATTTCTATACCATCGCTTTTGGAGAAGACGCTTTCTCAATCCAGGACCTATCGCAAAGTCTCCTCCTATCGGTTGCCTGATCTTTAAACCATAAAGTACTGTTGTCATGGGATAGCATATATGATTCGTTATGGTACCATCGTACTTGTCGCGAACATAAAATGGGGTAACGTAGTCAGCACCCGAAAGTATAGGCTCAACAAACCTTTGAATCCACCAGGGTTTTATACTGCGAAGATCGGAATCTAAAAAGACGGTTACCTTCGCGTTTACTAATTCAGATAGTTCTAAGATCGCATGTATAGCGCTTCCCTTACCCGGTATCCCTTCATAAGTGAATGCAACTCTTTCGAAGTCCGTTTTTGATGTTAGGAATGCCTCGGTGGTCAGATCACCCGATCCTCCATCGGCGTTTACCAGAAGACAGCTCGAATCGGGAAAGTATTCGTGTATTCCCTTTGAAGCAGTCTCTGATACAAAACCTATGGTATCCCGATTGTTATAACTTGGGATACCGATCACCATATCGAATCTCTTCGCTATATTATTGAGAATTGTTTCTGGTAGATTGTTCAAATCCATTCACTCCTTAAGATTTATTCTTTTACTCCTCCGACAGTTAATCCAGAGGTGAGGTACCTTTCAAATGCCATAAACATCGCGATCACTGGAACTGCGGTGAGAAGGGAGGCTGCCATCATTCTACCCCATACCGAGTGCTCTGTATAAAACAGCTCGTTGAGTCCGAAGGGTAGCGTGTACAACTTCGGAAGTCCACGCAAAAATATGGATGCAAACATGTACTCATTCCATCCGATCATGAATGCATAGATATAAACGGTAACCAAAACAGGTAGAGAAAGGGGTATTATGATCTTCGTTATAACCTCGAATCTCGTTGCACCATCCACTATTGCCGCTTCCTCGATCGAGTATGGTATGGTTCGAAAGTAGTTTCCAAGCATATACAAGGAAACCGGAAGGGTTTGCATCACATAGATAAGAAGTAAGGAGATCATGCAACCTATGCCATTCGAAAGCAACTCCATAGATGCCACCATCTGATACAATGGAACCGCAAGGATTATGCCTCCAAACAGGTATACGATGAGAATACTTTTCCTTATAGCACCACGTCCAGGATATCTAAGTCGGCTAAACGAGTAGGCACCGAATATGGCTGTCAGAAGACTGATCAACGCGGAGACTCCTGCAAGTATCAAACTGTTACGGAAGTATCGAAGAAATGGGAAGACCTTGGGTGCACCTTTGTATCTCTTCAGTATTGCCTCTGCCTTCTCTTTTGGAAGGTCCTTGAGAAGGGATTTCAATTCCTTTAAAGAGTTTTCCGTTCCTATCTCTTTTGACCATCCGAGGAGTTGCGAATATTCACTAAACGTTGGTTTAGGAGGGATTATCGAGGGAGCGAATATATCTATCTCATATCTCAAGGACAACGAGATCATCCATATGAAGGGATAAAGTACCAAAAAGACTAATATTACGATAGCACTCCAGAATCCGAAGATCTTAAGTATTCTCCGCCGTCTCACCATTTTAACACCTTCTTGACGTAGAGCCAGATGAATATCATCAAAATGACGAAGAGTAGTGTTGACATGCTGGCTGCTACTCCTTGCTCCGGGAGCCCAGAAAAGGCCTTCTCGTAGATGTAGAGAGGGAGTGTGTTGGCAAATTTAGACATCAGGTATACCTCATCGAACTTATAGAAGTTCCATATCCCTCTGAGGAGTATCAAAGCACCCATAACGAAATACAACTCGGGTAACGTTATATATCGAAACTTATGCCACACATTTGCCCCATCTATCTCGGCAGCCTCGTATAGAGATGCAGGAATCGACTGCAATGTTGCAAGGAACATCAGATAGGCAAATGGAAAATTCTTCCAGATGTTGAAAACGGTAACCACCCACAAAGCATTCCTCGTATTATTCACAACATCTATGTTGGGTTTTACCAAATGTAATGTATTCGCAAAGAAGCGTAAGAACGGTCCATTTATAGGATAGAAGATGTATTTCCAAACGAATACAGTTGAAATAACAGGAGTTACATAGGGTAAGAGTACAACTGCTCTTACGAACCAACGTCCTGGAAACCTCCTGTTCAAGAGGAGGGCAACGGTGAGTCCGACCAGGATATTTCCTGCAACCGTTAGTATGGTAAACAACCAATT